>NZ_JAPWAD010000001.1:0-240566 GCF_041432695.1 Pauljensenia sp. 27098_8_83
TACTCACCCCCACACCCAAAGTCAAACCAAAACACCGTGACCCCCACCACACACCCCACAAACCCAACAAACACAACGAAAAGAGGGCGTCCAATGCACATCGGACGCCCTCTGATTTGGAAGCGTTAGCTCAGTTCGAGCACGGCGAGGTTCTTGCGGCCCTTACGAATGAGAGCCAGTCCACCCGCAAGCACGTCCTCCTCACGTAGAACGGCCTCGGGATCCCCCACCTTCACATTGTTGATGGAGGCACCACCGGACGAGATCGTGCGACGTGCAGCCGTCTTTCCCTTCTCGAAACCGAGAGCAACGAGAGCATCGGCCACGGTCGATTCACCGATGGTGACCGACGCACGCGGAAGATCAGCGGTCGCAGCTGCCAGGGTAGCCTCGTCCAGATCCCGGATGTCACCGCCACCCCAGAGGGCATCGGTCGCCGCCAGAACGCGCTCAAGCTGCTCGCTGCCGTGCACAAGCTCGGTGACGGAGGCAGCGAGGGCCTTCTGCGCAGCGCGCTGGTGGGGACGCTCGGCCACCTCAACAGCCAGTGCCTCGATCTCCTCACGCGACTTAAACGTGAAGATCTTCAGGAAGCGCACGACATCATCGTCCGCGACCTGGAGCCAGAACTGGTAGAAGGCGTACGGGGTCATCATCTCCGGGTCGAGCCAGATGGCGCCGCCCTCGGACTTACCGAACTTCGTGCCGTCCGCCTTCGTGATGATCGGGGTCGTCATGACATGGGTGTCAACGCCTTCAACCTTACGGATCAGGTCGACACCGCCGACCATGTTGCCCCACTGGTCGTTGCCGCCGGTCTCAAGCGTGCACCCGTGGCGACGGTAGAGCTCAAGGAAGTCGTTGGCTTGGAGTACCTGGTAGGAGAACTCCGTGTAGGAGATACCCTCATCCGATGCGATGCGACGCGCGACGATATCCTTGTTGAGCATCGTGCCCACACGGAAGTACTTGCCGATCGTGCGCAGCAAATCGATGGCGCTCATCTCCTGGGTCCAGTCCAGGTTGTTCACCATCGTCGCAGCTGCGGGTCCCTCAAAATCAAGGAAGCGAGAGATCTGCGAACGCAGGCGGTCCGCCCATCCCTTGACGACCTCGGTCGACTGGAGCTGGCGTTCGCCGCTCTGGCGCGGGTCACCGATCTGCCCAGTCGCACCGCCCACGAGCGCGAGCGGCCGATGGCCAGCGAGCTGCAGGTGGCGCATGACGATCAGCTGCACGAGGTGGCCGTGATGAAGAGAAGGAGCAGTCGGGTCATAGCCGCAATAGAAGGTGACAGGTCCGGCGTTCAGGTGCTCACGAAGAGCCTCGAGGTCGGTGTGCTGAGCGAGCAGCCCACGCCACTGCAGTTCGTCCAGGATATCTGTCACGAAAGTTGTCCTTCCTTGCGGAGTCGACGGATGAATACCGTCTTAGTGTATCGGCTTGCGAGTAGGGGTGTTAACGAAGCGCCGACGCCGCCCACGTGCGTGCTTCGCGCAGGCCAGCCTCGGCCTCGGCGATCTGCTCACGCACCCGCTCGGGGGCAGTACCGCCACGGCCCAGGCGCGCGCCCACGGAGCCTTCGACGGTGAGCACGGAGCGCACCTCGGGGGTCAGCGACGACGAGGCCTGGGCGAGCTCCTCGTCGGTCAGATCGGCGAGCTCCACTCCCCTGGCCTCGGCCAGGCGCACGCACGCACCGGAGATCTCGTGCGCGTCGCGGAACGGAACCCCCTGCTTGACGAGCCACTCCGCGATGTCAGTGGCGAGCGAAAAGCCCTGCGGCGCGAGCTCCTCGAGACGCTGAAGATGAATGGTCATCGTGTCGATCATGCCAGCGACAGCGGGACAGAGAACGTCGAGGGTGTCGATCTGATCGAACACCGGCTCCTTGTCCTCTTGGAGATCGCGATCGTACGCGAGCGGAATGCCCTTGAGGACCGCGAGCAAACCGGTCAGATCGCCGATCAGGCGGCCGGCCTTGCCGCGGGCAAGCTCCGCAACGTCAGGATTCTTCTTCTGAGGCATGATCGACGAACCCGTGGAGTACGAGTCGTCCAGCGTCACGTAGCCAAACTCCTTCGTATTCCAGATGACGATCTCCTCGCACAGGCGCGAAATATCGATGCCCATCTGGGCGCACACGAAGGAGAACTCGGCGACAACGTCACGCGAGGCAGTACCGTCGATCGAGTTTTCAACGGAATCGGAAAAGCCCAGTGCGCCAGCAATCCGGCGGGGATCCATACCGAGCGTGTTGCCGGCCAGAGCACCGGAGCCATACGGGGAGATCGCTGCGCGTTTATCCCAGTCACGCAGGCGTGCCACGTCGCGCAGCAGCGGCCACACGTGCGCCATCAGATGATGCGCAACGAGAACGGGCTGCGCATGCTGCATGTGCGTACGACCCGGCATCACCGCATCCCCGGCGCGCACCGCCTGACCGAGCAGCGCCTGCGCGATATCCAGGATACGACCCGCCAGGTGACGGGCCTCCTCGCGCAGGTACACACGAATCAGCGTCGCGATCTGGTCGTTACGGGAGCGGCCAGCTCGCAGTTTGCCACCCAGCGTGGCGCCCGCACGTTCAATCAAGCCACGCTCCAGCGCGGTATGCACGTCCTCGTCGTCGACGGAGGGCACGAACGCACCCGATGAGACATCCGCTTCCAGGCGCGCGAGAGCGTCATGCATATCCGCGCATTCCTGGTCAGTCAGCAGACCAACACGATGCAGCTCATCAGCATGCGCATGCGAGCCAGCGATATCCACGTGCGCCAGGCGGAAGTCGAAGTGCGTGGACACGCTCAGCGCAGCAAGGGCCTGTGAGGGCCCTCCGGAAAAACGGCCACCCCACAGGGAGACGTGCGTTTCGGACTGCGACATGAGGTTCCTCCTGGGTCGAGCGACGGTATTGTCTCTATGTTTTAAGAATATTCGAGATGCTGGCGAGCCGCCGAAGGCCACACCACGGGAACCTCCCCGCGCACCTTCACCCACGTCGCGATCATGACAAAGAGCATCCAGTTACCCTCGAAGAGCAACCTCGACTCAGTGAATGACTGAATGAACATCGCGATGATGATCACCGCAGGGATGACGTCCCACAGGTTATCGTCGATGTGCGCAACTGCCACTTTAACCACCCGGTAGAGCGTCCAAACAATCGCCACGGTGATCAGGGTGGCTCCGACGAAGCCCGTTGTCAGAGCTGCCTCGACGTAGACATTATGCGCCTGGTTGGTGGGCGTCCCGTCGGGACGGATAACGAGCGACGCGAAAGGCTCCATCTGCGTCGGCCAGCCGATGAACCATCCCCAGCCACCGATCGGCCGCTGCGCGATGAGCGGCGCAACGGAATGCCAAATGACTGAGCGTCCGCTCATGTCGGGACTGCGACCGAACGCATCAGCGATTATGTGGCGGCAGAAGAACGCCGCAATCGCAGTGAGGACACCAAGACCCGCGAAACCGCCGACAACACGCAGGCGCAGACGCTCCGGAACCCGACGTTGAACGACGAGCCCCGCAATCACGAGCAGGCATCCAACCGTCGAGAGAGCAACCGTCGCAGATTGCGTCAGCAACAGGACGACGCCGCATGCGGCAAGCCACAAGAATGTCGCAAGGCGAGACCGCTTCGTCTGCATGTAGCGAAGAATCAGGCACACCGCCAGCAGTAGCGCGACAAACGCCAGGGGGTTCCTGTTGCCAGGAAAGCCCTGAATGGGGCCTCCCTTCAGGAGCAGGCCATCGATCCAGTAGTACGAGGCGGGGAGGAGACCCCTCCCCCACATGATCGGGGGAGCCAGAGGACCGTGCCCGAAAAAGGCAACCAACGCCTCGAGAACGAAAGAAGAGCCGATGATCCATTGGAATGCCAGAATCAACGCACCAACGAGCTCCGTGAGCGGCAGTGCAACGGCCACGGCTATCGACACAAGCGTCAGGGACACCGACAAAACGGTGTATTCGGCACTGAGCAACGGCGCCACCGACCATGCGCACGAGAGCGCACACCACGCAACGAACAGACATGTCGTCGTCGGGAAGCGACGGAGCAACAGTGAGCGGCCCGAGATACGGAAGAGCACAACGAAGGATACAAGCAGAATCAGCATCGGCATGAGCGAACCAATATCGCCGAAGATGCCACGAATTCCCTTACCGGCAAAGCCGGCGAAAAACATTGCAGCAACCGTGTAGCGCATCATGCGCGTGCGCAGGGCATCATCTCCGTCGCTCCCCACGGCATCGCTCACAGTGCTCGCCTCATACGTCATACACGAAACACTAAGCGAGGCGGGAGCAGCATTCTCGCCGCTCCCGCCTCTTGAAACCCAACTGAGACATTCTCTGTGAGAACGCCCTCAACCAAACGCTCAGAAGCCCATGTTCACGCCGAAGCGCACGTCGCGAGCCGCAGCGAGCTTCGACTGCAGGCCGTAGATATCGATGAAGCCACGCGACGAGGACTGATCGAAGGTATCGCCGGTCTCGTAGGTCGCCAGGTTGAAATCGTACAGAGAGGACTCAGAACGGCGTCCGTTCACGGTCGCGCGACCACCGTGGAGCACCATGCGGATATCACCGGAGACATACTGCTGGGTGTGCTCAATGAAGGCATCCATCGACTTCTTCAACGGCGAGTACCACTGCGCCTCGTAGACCAGCTCGCCCCACGTCTGCTCAAGCTGACGCTTGTAGCGGCGTTGCATCCGCTCCAGCGTGACCGACTCGAGCGCCTGGTGTGCCTCGATGAGCGCAACGGCACCGGGAGCCTCGTAAATCTCACGGGACTTGATACCGACCAGACGATCCTCGACCATGTCGATACGGCCGATACCCTGAGCGCCAGCGCGGCGGTTCATCTCCTGGATGGCCTCGAGCGGCGTCACCGGTCGGCCGTCGATGGCGACGGGAATGCCCTTGTCGAACGTGATGACGACCTCGTCGGGCAGCGGCGGGTAGGTCGGATCATCAGTGTAGTTGTAGACGTCCTTCGTCGGAGCATTCCACAGGTCCTCGAGGAAACCGGTCTCGATCGCGCGGCCCCAAACGTTCTGGTCGATCGAGAACGGGTTGTGCTTCGTCGTCTCAATCGGCAGATTGTGCTTCTCGGCGTACTCAATCGCGACGTCACGCGTCAAGGCGAGGTCACGAACCGGGGAAATGCAGTCCATGTCGGGCGCCATCGAGGTAATCGAGACCTCGAAGCGGACCTGGTCGTTGCCCTTACCCGTGCAACCATGTGCGACCGTCGTCGCACCGAACTCACGCGCAGCCTTCACAAGGTGCTTTGTAATGACGGGACGCGACAGCGCCGACACGAGGGGGTACTTGCCTTCGTAGAGGGCGTTTGCCTTCAGCGCAGGCATGCAGTATTCGGTCGCGAATTCGTCGCGCGCATCCGCAACGTACGCTTCAACGGCTCCACAATCGAGCGCACGCTGACGAATAACCTCAAGGTCCTCGCCACCCTGGCCGACGTCAACAGCAACAGCGACGACCTCGCGGCCCGTCTGTTCACCGATCCATCCGATAGCGACAGAGGTGTCCAGACCGCCTGAATACGCCAGGACGACGCGATCTTTGCTCGACATGTAGGTTCCTTCCAATTGTTGGGTTCGTGGTGCCCGCACACTCGCTAGGACGAGGCAGGGGCTAGTTTTCGGGGAGTGCACCAGGTTCTGCGAGGGCCAACAAGGCACGTTCCACCTCGGCCGCGCCTTCTTCGCTGCGGCAAATGACGAGGATTGTGTCATCACCGGCGATCGTTCCAGCAATCTCGTCGCGCCTGACTGCGTCGATTGAGGAGGCGAGGAGGTTCGCCGCCCCGACCTGCGTACGCAGGACCAGCTGGTTCCCCACCTTCACGGAGGTGACAAGGAGAAGCTGACACCAGCGCGCGAGGCGAACGTTGGCCGCTTCAGCGTCGTGCGTGAGACCGCCATCGTGATCGGGCACCGTGTAGATGAGAGTGCCTGACGCATCGCGAATCTTCGTCGCGCGCAGGTCCATGAGGTCACGGGATAGAGTCGTCTGGGTGACATCAATGCCACGCTCAGCCAGGCGGGCGCGCAGACCCTCCTGGCTACCGATGGACTCAGCCGCCAGAAGGTCTCGAATCATCTCGTGCCGCGCACTCTTCGTGCTCGGAAACGCAGGTGTTGCACTCATATGCATTATTATACACCATGATGCATATAAATAAGCAAGCGGGTGAGGGAATTCCCTCACCCGCTCACTGTTAAAACTGTCAGTCGCGCAGCTGGGCTGCGATGTCATCAGCCCACGCATTGATAGCATCCCAATCGCGGAAGTCGCCTTCAACCACGCCAGCCAGGCGCGCGATCGAACGTTCACGCAGCGACAGCAGCGACGGCTTGTAGCGCCCCGGGAACGTGCGCAGCTCACGACAATTCACGTGCGTGAGTAGAGGTCCAACACGGTTACCGTCCTGCTCAGAATGCTTGGGGACGCCGTTCATGCCGACAGAGAAAGCCCAGACCTGCTTGTCACGCAGCTGATCCTGAAAACGCTCCATAAATTCGTGCGCCTCGGGCATCCACTGAAGAATGTACACAGCAGAGCCAACGACCACAGCATCATAAGGATCGACCGTGGTCACATCTGCGGGCGCAAGACGGTCGACGGTGAAGCCCGCCGCCTCCAAACGCTTCGCAATGGCGTCGGCGACTTCGTCCGTCGCCCCGTGTTTTGATGCTGCAGTAACAAGGATGTGCATGTACCAATGGTAAAGCGAAGACCGGTCGAATCGGTGGGCACAACACCCCAAATGAGTGGGGTGCCACACCGCCGATTCGACCGGCCGAGCGCTAGGAATTGGTTAGGCGCGCAGGGATGCGCCCAATACCTTGGCTGCCTTCGCGACGACCTGCTCACGAACCTGCGACGATTCCTTCGCGGTCAGCGTGTGATCAGCCGCGCGCAGACGCAGCGCAAACGCGAGGGAACGATAACCCTCGGGTACCTGGTCGCCCTCGTAGATATCGAAGAGGGTCACGGACTCCGCAAGCTGACCGGCACCCTGGCGCACGATCTGCTCGACGCGTGAGGCGGGAATATCCGAGGGCACGACGAGAGCGATGTCTTCCTTGGCGAGCGGGAACGTCGACACGCCCTTGACCTGGATGGGCTGGTCGCTCATCTGGGAGATGAGAGCATCCATATCGATCTCAAAGGCGCACGAACGTGCGGGAAGTCCGAAAGCTCGGCACGCGGCAGGCGACAGCTCACCTGCAAGGGCAACATCCACGAGGTCGCGACCGGCACGCACGAACACGCGCGCGACGCGTCCGGGGTGGAAGGGCGCAACCGCAGCCGGATCCGTTGCCGGAGCGGGCATCGGAGCACCCTTGTGCGCGGGCAACTGATCCATCCAGGCGCGGGTGACCTCGACGCGCACGCCGAGAGCGGAGGCCACACGACGCACGTACTCCAGCGCGTCCGCCCAATCAAAGGCACGGGCGTTCGCCAGGACGCCAGCCGGAACGGCCGAACCCGTCAAGACGCCACCGATGTGCCACGGCTGAGCCGGAATACCCGCCTCGAGCGCCGCGAGAACCTCGTCGGAGGGGCGCTCATCGGCACTGGGTAGGTCAGCCGGAACGGTGCCGGCGGGACGTGCGACCTTGGCGACTTCGAAGATCGCGACGTCCGCATTGGAGCGCGATACGTTGCGACCGGCGACATCGAGGAGTGTGTCGAGGACCGTGGTACGCAGCCACGGCGAATCATCCGCCATGGGGTTACGCAGGCGCAGAGCCTCGCGGCGGGGATCATCCTCGGGAATGCCCTGACGGTCCCAGGTATCGGACACAAACGGGTAGGACTCAACCTCGACCAGTCCCCCATCAGCCAGCGTGGAAGCCGCCAGTCGACGTGCCTTCTGCGCGCTCGTCAGACCGTGGCCGGCCGGCGCCGTCGGCATGATCACGGGGATGTTGTCGTAGCCGTCAAGGCGTGCGACTTCCTCGACGAGGTCGGCAGGCAGGGTCAGGTCGGGACGCCACGAGGGGGCCGTCACCGTGAACACGCCGTCCTTCGGTCCCTCAACGATGCAGCCCACCGTGCGCAGCAGCTCGGCGATACGCTCAGGACTGTGCACCACACCGGTGAGGCGCTCAACCTCGCCGACGGGCAGCGCGATGACGACGGCCTCGCCGCGCTCATCGATATCCGTCACGCCCTCATCGACTGTGCCACCGCCGTACTGGACCAGCAGCTCGACAGCGCGCTGCGCCGCGACGGCGGGCAGCGCGGGATCGCTGCCGCGCTCGAAACGCTTCGCAGCCTCGGAGTGCAGCTTGTGTCGACGGGAGCTGCGAGCAACGGACACCGCGTCGAAGTGCGCGGCTTCAAACAGAACGTCAGTCGTGTTCTCGCTGACCTCGGAGTAGGCGCCGCCCATGACACCTGCGATGCCAATAATGCGCGACCCCTCGCCCTCGGGCGAGTCGGTGATCAACAGATCCTGCGGGTCGAGCTCACGCTTCTCCTCGTCCAGGGTCACCAGCGTTTCGCCAGCGCGAGCGCGGCGCACGACGATCGGAGCAGCAAGTGCACCCAGATCGTAGGCGTGCATCGGCTGGCCAAGGTCCAGCATGACGTAGTTCGTGATGTCGACAGCCAAGGACAGCGAGCGCATGCCCGCAGCTTCGAGGCGCTCGACCATCCACCGAGGCGTCGGAGCGGAGGGGTTCGTCCCACGCACGATGCGCGCGACGAAGCGGTCCACACCCGCGCGGCAGCGGATTGGGGCATCGTCAGAGAACACGACCGGGAAGCCATTGGAGTTCGCAGCCGGCGGCTCGGCCGCGATAACGCCCGGCAGGCCCGGGTCGCGGAACGAGGCACCCGTCGAGTGCGAGTACTCGCGGGCAATGCCGCGCATCGAGAAGCAGTAACCGCGGTCCGGGGTCACGTTAATCTCCAGGACCTCTTCACCCAGACCCAGCCACGACACGATGTCGGTGCCAACCGCGGGGATCTCACGGTCGGGGAAGAACTTCGGTAGGACGATGATGCCAGAGTGATCCTCACCCAGACCGAGCTCGCGTGCGGAGCAAATCATGCCGTCCGAGACGTGGCCGTAGGTCTTACGCGCTGCGATCTGGAAATCACCGGGCAGGATCGCGCCGGGAAGGGAGACGACGACGAGGTCGTCGACGTCGAAGTTATGAGCGCCGCAGATAATGCCGCGGCTGGGCAGCTCCGACGGCTCCTTGCCGGTACCGGGGGCATCGTTGTATTCGCCGACATCTACGCGGCAGTAGTTGACGACCTTGCCGTTGGACGCCGTTTCCTCCACGCGGGTCAGGACGCGACCGACGACGAGAGGTCCGGTGACGCGCGCGGGATGAATCTCTTCCTCTTCCAGACCAACCTTCACAAGGGCGGCAGCGAGGGCGGCGGCGTCCGTTCCTTCGGCGACGTCGACGTGATCGGCCAGCCAGCTCAGCGGGACCATAGGCATGTCAGTTACCCCTTCCATTCACTCCGAACTGCTGGGAGAAGCGAACGTCTCCCTCAACGATGTCATGCATGTCGGCGATGCCGTGGCGCAGCATCAGCGTGCGCTCGATACCCATGCCGAACGCGAAGCCCGAATAAACCTCGGGATCAATACCGTTCGCGCGCAGCACGTTCGGATTCACCATGCCGCAGCCACCCCACTCGATCCAGCCCGGGCCACCCTTCTTCTGGGGGAACCACAGGTCCATCTCAGCGCTGGGCTCGGTGAACGGGAAGTACGAGGGACGCAGACGAGTCTTGGCCTCGGGACCAAACATCGCCTTCGCGAAGTGGTCAAGGACGCCCTTCAGATGCGCCATCGTCAGCCCCTTGTCGACAGCGAGACCCTCGACCTGGTGGAACACCGGCGTGTGGGTCGCGTCGAGCGCGTCGGAACGAAAAACCTTACCGGGGCATGCCACGTACAGCGGAACGCCTCGAGACAGCATTGCGTGGGACTGGACCGGGGAGGTGTGCGTGCGCATCACGAGGTGAGCGCCATCCTCGGTCTCGGCGCCGACGCTACGGCCGTCGATGTAGAGCGTGTCCTGCATCTGGCGCGCTGGGTGATCGATGTCGAAGTTCAGCGAGTCGAAGTTGAACCACTCGTGCTCAATCTCGGGGCCTTCGGCGATATCCCAGCCCATCGCCACGAAAAAGTCGGCGACCTCTTCCATGAGGGTCTCCAGGGGGTGACGCGCACCCGCCGTGCGACGCGTCGTCGGCAGCGTCACATCGACCGACTCCTCGACCAGCATGCGGGCCTCGTGCTCGGCGGCGAGGACAGCCTTGCGCTCCTCGAGAGCTTCAGTCAGGGCTTTGCGCGCCTGTCCGAGGTTCTTTCCGGCGAGACCGCGCTGCGAGGGCTCCAACGAACCGATCGTACGATTCGCGGTCACGAGCGGGGCCTGATCTCCGAGAATCGCGGCGCGGACAGCCTTCAGAGCGTCGAGCGAGTCCGCAGCTGCGATATCGGCGAGGCCGGCCTCGCGAACGGCGTTGACGGCTGCCTCGTCAAGAGGATCAAGGTCAGGGGCATTGCCAGCCATGTCCTGCTTCCTTCTTCTTTCCATCTGGGGTCATTACTGCGCGCATCACGCGCACCGCCCACCATCCTACCCGTTCGCCTATCCTCACAGCTCACCGGATCCACGGGCGCGCTACCCTGTAAGACGTGAATGCGCTCTCGCGCCATCTATCAGCTCACTAAAGGAATCCTGTGTCTCACATAACGCAACCGGAGGAAGGCGCCACGGCCTCGTCGCCCACGCCCACCCTGTTTTCCGCCCCACGCGTGCGGATCCAGCACATCGCGCGCGCCAAAGCGGAGGGCATTCCCCTCACGATGCTCACCGCCTACGATGCTCTCACCGCGCCGATCCTTGAGGCAGCGGGCGTCGACATGCTCCTCGTCGGCGATTCGCTGGGCAACGTGATTCTCGGCCATCGCTCGACGTTGCCCGTCACTCTTGAGGATATGGAGCGTGCCACCGCAGCGGTCGCTCGATCGACCTCACGCGCCATGATCGTCGCAGATCTGCCTTTTGGCACCTACGAGGACTCTGCGGAGCATGCATTCGCTTCTGCCGCGCGCCTGATGAAGGCCGGGGCACACGCCGTCAAGCTTGAGGGCGGGGAAAATCGCGCGCACATCATCGAAGCGCTCGTCTCAGCCGGTATCCCCGTCTGCGCACACCTGGGTTACACGCCTCAGTCCGAAAACACGCTGGGCGGACCGCGCATGCAGGGACGCGGAGCCGGTGCCGACGCACTGCGCCGCGATGCTGAGGCCATCGAGAAGGCAGGGGCCTTTGCGGTCGTCTTCGAAATGGTGCCCGCAGGAATCGCGACCGAGTTGACGCGCAGCCTCGCCATCCCCACCATCGGCATCGGCGCGGGCCCGAACACGGACGGCCAGGTCCTCGTATGGTCGGACATGGCCGGCTACTCCGACTGGACGCCCTCGTTCGTGCGCAAGTTCGGTCAGCTCGGAGCGGCCCTGCGCGAGGCCGCCTCCGACTACGTGGAAGCCGTGCGCGAGCGCTCCTTCCCCGGCCCCGAGAACTACAAGAACGACTGACGTCACCCCTTCGCAGGAGGAACACCCCATGGAAGCATCTGCACCCGCTCGTCGAGCACCCCTCGGCACGCTGAAGCCGGGACACGTCTCATCCATGCGTGCCGTGCCCGAGCACATCGAGCGGCCCGAGTACATGTTCCACGACGGACCCGAACGCGTCACGGCCTCGGACATCAAGAGCCCCGAGACCATCGCAAAGATCCGTGAGGCCGGTCGTATCGCCGCGGGCGCGATCGAAGCCGTCGGCGCCGCCATCGCACCGGGCGTCACCACGGAGGAACTCGACCGCATCGGCCACGAATTCTTGATCGCCCATGACGCCTACCCGTCGTGCCTGGGATACATGGGCTTCCCCAAGTCCATCTGTACCTCGATCAACGAGGTCATCTGCCACGGCATCCCCGACGACCGTCCACTCGAGGACGGCGACATCATCAACATCGACATCACCGCCTACAAGGACGGCGTCCACGGCGACACGTGCGCAATGTTTGAGGTCGGCAGAGTCGACGAGGAGTCACACCTGCTCATCGAACGCACGAAGAACGCGATGATGCGCGGCATCAAAGCCGTCGGCCCGGGCCGTGAAATCAACGTGATTGGCCGCGTCATCGAAGCCTACGCGAAGCGCTTCGACTACGGCGTGGTCCGCGACTACACGGGGCACGGCGTGGGTGAGGCCTTCCACTCTGGTCTCATCGTTCCCCACTACGATGCCGCCCCCGCATACAACACCGTGATGGAGCCCGGCATGGTCTTCACTATCGAACCGATGCTGACCCTCGGCACCGTCGAGTGGGAGCAGTGGGATGACGACTGGACGATCGTCACCGCTGACCGCTCCCGCACGGCCCAGTTCGAGCACACGATCGTTGTCACCGAGGATGGAGCCGAAATCCTTACCCTTCCCTGATACGCGTGAGCCGAGGCCCGCTTCTGACTCTCACAGTCTGAAGCGGGCTTCACTATTACTCGTGGTTTCCCTTACAATTCACGTACGACGGGCTTCAGGGGCCCGTGGACAACAGGATTTCATTACCCGAGGAGGGGTCATGGCTCAGGTCGCATGCGGCATCGATATCGGCGGATCGGGCGTCAAGGGCGCGCTCGTTGATCTGGAAACCGGAGAGTACATCGGCGATCAGGTTCGAATCCCCACACCCAACCCCGCGACACCCGACGCTGTTGCCGCAGTATGCCGCGAGGTCGTCAACCAACTCGACGTGAAGGTCGGCGTGCCGATCGGTGTCACCTTCCCTGCCCCCGTCTTTGGCGGCGTCATTCCCTACATGGCGAACCTCGACCAGTCGTGGGTCAACGTCGACGTCGACGAGCTCATGGAGCGCTACCTCGGCCGTGCCGTCGTCGCGCTCAACGACGCGGATGCGGCGGGCATCGCCGAGGTCGCCTACGGCGCAGCCAAGGGCCGCGACGGCGTCATCGTCTTCACCACCCAGGGCACCGGCATCGGCTCGGCCATCATCGTCAATGGCACGCTCCTGACCAACACCGAGCTCGGCCACCTCGAGATCGACGGCACCGACGCGGAGAAGAACGCATCCTCGGGTCAGAAGACCCTCCAAGGCCTGAATTGGGAGCAGTGGGCGCAGCGCCTCCAGCGCTACTACAGCCACGTCGAGTTCCTGCTCAACCCCGACCTGTTCGTGGTCGGCGGCGGCGTGTCCGAAAACCACGAGAAGTTCATGCCCCTCCTGGATCTGAAGACCCCGATGATTCCCGCGAAGCTCCTGAACACCGCTGGCATCGTCGGTGCCGCCTACTACGCGGCGAAGCACAGCGCCTGAGCATATACCGCGTAGACGCAGAAGAACCCCGACGCGAGTCGGGGTCCTTCTGGCATCTGTCGGCCTATACGCCGGGTTCTGTCACGCACGCCGTTGCCGGTCGTGCGGTGGCGACCATCTATCTAGGACCGTCGTTACCGACGGCCTCCAGCAACCTACCCGCAGGCATTGGACGGGCCGCCCTGCCTGCTGCTCGGTCTTGCTCCGGGTGGGGTTTACCTAGCCGACGCGGTCGCCCGCGCCGCTGGTGAGCTCTTACCTCACCTTTTCACCCTTACCGACGCGTGTGCGCCGGTGGTTTGTTTTCTGTGGCACTGTCCCGCGGGTTACCCCGGGTGGCTGTTAGCCATCACCCTGCCCTGTGGAGCCCGGACGTTCCTCGAGCGTTTCCGCGCGCGGCCGCCCAGCCGGCAGATCCGCATCGATCATAGCGCGCATGGCCGTGCCCCCGCGATAGGGTGGTCACCATGCTGATCTGGTTGCCCCCGTCGGAGGGAAAGAACGCGCCCACGCAAGGCCCGTCTCTCGATATGAACGCCTTGTCTCGCCCTGGCCTTGCGGCAAGCCGACGCACCGTGTGCGACACGCTCGGGGCTCTTGGAGACGGCCCCGAAGCAGCAGCCGTCCTCAAGGTCGGAGCACGCATCGACCTGTCCGTCAACACCGCGCTCATGTCCGCTCCCTGTGCCCCGGCCTCGTCGCTCTTTACCGGCGTGCTCTACGAGGCGATCGAGCAGAGTGCACCCGGAGCGTGGGCAAGCGACGGCGCGTCCCACATCTCGATTTTCTCGGGTCTCTTCGGGGTCCTCTCCCCCACTGATGTCATCCCCGACCACCGCCTCGCGATGGGCGTGTCGCTGCCCGAGCTGGGAGTTCTCTCAACCTGGTGGGCACCACGCCTCGATGAGGCGCTGTCCCCTGAGGCCTCCGGGCGCATCATCATCGACGGACGGAGCGGCCCCTATCGCGCAGCATGCAAGGCTCCGTGGGCGCGCGTCTGGGAACTGCGCGTCGAGCGCGAAGCAAACGGCAAGCGCTCGGTGATCTCGCACGACGCGAAGCGCTGGCGCGGCGCGGTCACAGGCCTCCTCCTTGGGATGGGTGGCTACGGCGCCGAGGAAACGAACGAGGCCGAGAAAGCCCTTGAAGACGCCGCATACTCACTGTCACTGGGTGACGCGAAGGGGAGCGAACACCGCGTGACGGAGGTTGAGTACGGCCCCGAAAAGTCGACCAAGAAGGGCGGATCGACACGCACAGTTACATTGGTCACGCACTGAGCGGTAGGCTATCCTTTTTCCGGAACCTGCAGGGTGCAGGCCGGGCCGACGCGTCGGCCATCAAGCGGAAACCATAGGCATGATCAACGAGGACTACCTGGCCAATATTCGGCCCACCCACCGTCAGCTCCAGTGGCAGAAGATGGAGATGTACGCCTTCATCCACTTCGGCATGAACACGATGACGGACCGCGAGTGGGGCGAGGGCCGCGAGGATCCCGCGCTCTTCAATCCGAGCAGCGTCGACGTCGATCAGTGGATGCGCGCCCTCGTGAGCGCCGGAATGACCGGCGTAATTCTGACGTGCAAGCACCACGACGGCTTCTGCCTGTGGCCCTCGGCCTACACGAAGCACTCGGTCGCATCCTCACCATGGAAGGGCGGGCACGGGGACCTCGTGCGCGAAGTGTCCGATGCTGCGGCGCGCCACGGCCTCAAGTTCGGCATCTACCTCTCCCCCTGGGACATGACCGAGCCAACATACGGCCAGGGCGAGGCGTACAACGACTTCTACATCAACCAGCTCATCGAGCTGCTCACCCACTACGGCCCGGTGTTTTCCGTCTGGCTCGACGGCGCGTGCGGCGAAGGCCCCAACGGCAAGGTCCAGGTCTACGACTGGCAACGCATCTACGACACGGTTCGCGCGCTGGCACCAGAAGCCGTCATCTCCGTGTGCGGCCCAGACGTGCGCTGGTGCGGCAACGAGGCGGGGTCGGTGCGAACCAACGAATGGTCCGTTGTGCCCGCATCCCTGCGCGAGGCCGAGCGCACCGCTGAGAAATCACAGAAGGCCGACGATGGAGAGTTCTCCCGTCTGGTGGCCTCCGGCGACGAGGACCTGGGGTCGCGCGAGGCTTTGGCGCACTACTCTGGCCCCCTCGCCTGGTACCCCGCCGAGGTCAACACCTCGACACGCAAGGGCTGGTTCCACCACGACGCCGAAGACTCCCAGGTGCGCAGCGTCGACGAACTGTTCTCGATCTGGAAGGGCTCGGTCGGCGGCAATGCAACGTTCCTCCTGAACGTTCCCCCGAACCGCCACGGCCTGCTAGCCGACGCCGACGCCGAGGTTCTCGCTCGCCTCGGTGAGAAGATCGCCGACTTCCGCTCGCGCCGGATCGAGGCATCCCGCGAGGACGAGGGTGACGTCGTGGCCCTGCGCTTTGACGCGCCGCGCGCGGTTGGCGCGGTCGTTCTCGAGGAGGACATCGCCCAGGGACAGCGCATCGACGAGGCCGTGGTGACCGCATGCGTCGACGGCGACGTTGAGCGCGAAATCGCTCGCGTGCGCTGCGTGGGTTACCGACGCATCATCACCCTGGAGACGCCCGTGACCGCCACCCACGTCCGGGTGACGGTCACGAAGAGCAGGCAGGGATTCTACCTGGCGGATGCCTACGGGATCGAGGCCTAAGCCTCAACGCGGCGTATTCGCGGCGGTCCGTACGACAATCTGCGAGGTGTCTTCGGTCAGGTAGAGCTCATCGTCGGGCGTCAGGCGGATGCGCTCGAGTTCCATCGGACTCAGGTCGGCGGCCACTCCGATGCCGTAACCGTCGCGAACCTCGATAACTGCAAGGGCACCGTTGCGGCGGCGCGCGTCCTCGTATTCCTCGACGAGATCTGCGGGCAGGCGGCCGGCGAGCTCGCGTCGGGCGGCAATCACGCGGCGCAGTTCATCGTCGGCATCGGCAACATCGGCCTCAAACTGGGCCTTCAGGGCCTCAATGTCGGCGGCAATAGCCTGCGCCTCAGCCTTCATCTTCTCCTGCGCGGCACGAGCGGCTTCAACGCGTTCCTCGGCCTCCACCTGATCGTCTTCGAGCTTGGCAAGGCGACGATCCATTTGAGCAATCTCGTGTTCCATCAGCGAGATGTCACGCAAGGGCACCTGATTGTTATCAATGCGTGCCTGCTGACGCTTGCGGCGCTCGGAGACCTTCGCGATCTCGTCTTCAATGCGCGTCACCTCGCGAGTCGTGTCCGCGATGACCGCGTTCTGGCTGATAGCTGCACGCTGCAGGTCAGCAACGCGACCGGCGAACTCGCGAACCGTCGCGTGCGCGGGATGAGAATCGCGCTTGTGGCGCAGCGCCGACTCCTTTTGATCAAGCTTCTGGAGCTCGAGAAGCTCGAGCTGGTCGGTGTGCTTTGCTTTCACGCTAGTTCTCCCTGAGTGACTCGGTGACTGGTCCATGGCTCGGTGACAATCGTAGAGACTTCCACGCGAAGTTCCACATCGGCGGCGCTGGCGGCCTCACGAAGCTTGCGTGCGAGGACGGGCAGCCACGGCGACTCCGTCGCCCAGTGCGATCCGCACAGCAACGCAGGGGCACCGCCCTCCAAGTGCTCTGATGCCGGGTGGTGACGAAGATCCGCCGTGAGGTAGACGTCTACTCCAGCAGCCCGGGCGCTCTCAAGCGCGCTATCGCCTGCCCCGCCCAGCACGGCCACGCGACGCACCGGAGCCGCCTCGTCTCCCCCGACGAACAGGCCGGAGGGACCGGCGGGCAGCACGGATGCGACATGGTCGGCGAAAGATCCAAGCGTCGTCTCCGCAACGCTGCCGACGCGTCCCAGGCCGATCTCATGTCCCTCGGTGTCAGTGCCACACGGCTCCAACGGGATTGTATCGCGCAGACCGATGAGATCGGCGAGCGCCGTCGCGACACCGTCACAGGCGACGTCAGCGTTCGTATGCGCATTAAAGAGAGCAATCCCGGAGCGGATCAGCGTCGTCACGACACCGCCCTTCGGGTCGGTCACGGGCAGGAAGGACGCGCCGCGCAGGAGCAACGGGTGGTGGGTGATCACCATGTCGTAGGAGTTCCCATCGCCGCTGGGACCAGCCACGGCCTGGTTGGCGATGGCAGCGGTGGAATCGAGGGCCAAAAGGATGGAGCGCACGGGCGAGTCCGGGTCTCCGACAATGAGCCCGACGCGATCCCACGACTGGGCCGTCGCCGCGGGATACCAGGATTCCATGAGGGCCATCACGTCGCGGACTGTCCAGGAGGTGGCGGGTGCAGCGACCGGGATATCGGGGGTGCTGAAATGAGACGAAGACTGCATGCGCCAAGCATACCGGACCCCCATCTAGCAAGGGACCCTGCCCGCGACTATGATCACAACGTGCAGATTTTGAGTCTACTCGACCAGGGGCTGGTCGATTACATGCAGGTTGATGCGCTTCAGCGCTCCTTGCACGAGGAGGTCCTCGCTGGCGGCGAGGACACGCTCATCGTTTCTCAATTCACGCCGACGTGGACGGCCGGTCGCCACACGAAGCCGCAGGATATTCCCTCGACGACGATCCCCGTCGTCCGGACGGACCGCGCGGGTTCGGCCACGTGGCACGGTCCCGGACAGGTCGTCGTCTACCCCGTTGTTCGGCTGCGCGAGCCCGTCGATCTCGTCCAGTGGATCCGGGCGGTCGAGGCCTCGGTCATCGACACCGTGCGCGAGGTCTGGGACCTGCCGGTGCACCGCGTCGAGGGACGCGCGGGCGTGTGGCTCACCGAAGAGGGACGCCGCGACCGCAAGATCTGCGCGATCGGCTTGAAGGTCGCGCGCGGTGCCACTCTGCACGGTATCGCCCTCAACGTCGACATCGACCCTGCACATGCTTTCGAAGGCATCATCCCCTGTGGCCTCACCGACGCTGAAGTGACCTCCCTGTCGTGGGAGGGCGTCCACACGACGGTGGGCGACGCCGCTGCCGAACTTGTCCCGCGCATGGTGGAGCACATTTCCCCCTGCCTGGCGACCACTCCCATTTCTGTTTCCTACACGACGAGGTCAACGCTATGAGTACCCTGCCCGATCCCGAAGGACGCAAGCTCCTGCGCATCGAGGTGCGTAACTCTCAAACGCCGATCGAGAAGAAGCCGGAGTGGATTCGTACGACCGCGAAGGCCGGCGAGAACTACCAGGACATGCGCTCCCTGTCGCACGCCAAAGGGCTGCACACGGTGTGTGCGGAGGCCGGCTGCCCCAACATCTACGAATGCTGGCAGGACCGCGAAGCGACGTTCCTGCTCGGTGGTGCCCTGTGCACGCGTCGCTGCGACTTTTGCGACATCGCGACGGGCCGCCCCACCGAGTACGACAAGGACGAGCCGCGCCGTATCGCTGAGTCTGTGCGCGACCTCGACCTGCGCTACGTGACGATCACGGGCGTCACCCGCGATGATCTGCCCGACGGTGCCGCGTGGCTGTACGCGCAGACGTGCCGCCTCATCCACGAGCTCAACCCGGGGACGGGCGTGGAACTCCTCGTCGATGACTTCCGCGGACAGGCCGAGTCGATCGACATGGTGATCGAGGCCGGCCCGCAGGTCTTCGCGCACAACCTGGAGACGGTGCCGCGCATCTTCAAGAAGATTCGCCCCGCCTTTAACTATGATCGTTCGCTCGCGATGATCAGGCGTGCCCACGACGGCGGCATGGTCACGAAGTCGAACCTGATCCTGGGTATGGGCGAGACGCGCGAGGAAATCAGCGCCGCCATGCGCGACCTGCATGCGTCGGGCTGTGACCTGCTGACCCTCACGCAGTACCTGCGTCCCTCTCCCCTGCACCACCCGATCGACCGCTGGGTCCACCCCGAGGAGTTCGTTGAGCTGGCAGCCGAGGCCGAGGAGCTGGGCTTCGCGGGCGTCATGGCCGGACCACTCGTGCGTTCCTCGTACCGCGCGGGCCTGCTGTGGGCTAAGGGCATGCGTGCCCGTGGCTTTGAGATCCCCGGGCAGCTGCGCCACATCGAGAACTCCGGTTCGACGCTGCAGGAGGCCGGTTCCGTCCTGGCACGCCTGAAGGAGCGTTCGGAGCGTCACGCCGCGAAGGCCGCCTCGGCCTCGTGACCCCGGATTATTCTCCCGCCCGGGCACTCCTGGCCTCAGCGCACCGACACCCCGACCGCCGCTCCTTGGTCGACGCCGTGACGGGCGAGGAGTGGACCGTGCGCGAGGCCGCCGACGCGGTCGCTCGCCTCGCCACTGTCTTTGCAGATAACGGCATCGGTGAGGGGACACGCATCGCGGTCATCGGCGCGAACTCGCCGTGGCACTACATCGTCCACGTGGCCGCATCGTGGCTGCGCGCGGTGACGGTCCCGTTGTCGCCGCGGATGCCATCGCCGGCGCTCGCCTCAATGTGCGCACAGGTGGACGTCTCATGGGTATTCCTTGACGAGGTCTCCCGCGCACACGCTTCCGCCCTGTCCGACGCGGGCGCGCAGGTCGCGTCGTTTGCGGATCTGTCGGCGTGGGTGGATCGCGCTACCCCCATCGGGCACGCTCCCGCGCGCTGCGGAACCGAGCTCGCCGCCATCTTGTTTACCTCGGGGTCCACGGGCACTCCACGCCCTGTGGAACTCACCCACGAGGTCATGTGGTGGGGGTCGACGAACTTCCGCGAGGGTTTCGACTATGCGCCGACGTCATCGGTGGTCGGCGTGTGCGCACCCGCGAGCCACATCGGAGGCTTCAACGGCACCTCAATGGACGTGTGGACGCACGGCGGCACGCTGGTCACACTCGGCTTCCCCGGTTCTTTCGACGCTCGCGGCGTCATTGACGCGATCGAGCGCTACGGGATCACCATGATGTTCGCCGTGCCCGCGATTGTCCGCGCCATCCTCGATGAGTATGAGCGCGGCGGCGGCGACCTGTCGTCGTGGGTACGTCCCCTCATCGGCGGCGACGCGATGACGGCGGACCTCGCGGACGCGATGCGTACAGCCGGCCTATCCCCCATCCACGTGTGGGGCATGACTGAGACCTCCGGTGCGGGAACTGTTGCCACCCCAGATTCTGGCGCGCCCGCCGGATCGCTCGGTGTTCCCTTCCCCTACGTCGACCTGCGCGTCATGGCCACCGACGAGCGCGAAGCCGGGGTCGGCGAGCTGGGTGAAATCTGGGTGCGAGGCCCCGGCGTCGTAAGCGGCGAGGAGTGGCTGCGCACCGGCGACCTGGCAACGAAAGACGAGGACGGCTGGCTGCACATGGTGGGACGCGCCCACCGCATGATCAACACGGCCGGAGAGCTCGTCGCTCCCCCGAGCGTCGAACGGGCTCTACGCTCGCTGGACGTCGTGTCGGATGCGCTTGTCGTGGGACTGCCGGATGAGCGCTGGGGACAGATCGTCGCGGCGCTTGTCGTCCCCTCTCCCAAGGGCCGCGCCCAGGCCTCGTCGATGAGCATCGAGGCACTCTCCGAGGCTCTCAGCGATACCCTCGCACCCTGGGAGAAGGTTCGTCGCGTGCTGGTCGTGGACTCGCTGCCGACGACGACCACGGGCAAGCCGGATCCGGTCGCGGCGGCCGGCCTGTTCGACTCGTAAGAACAGCGGCTTAGGTGCGCCTAACTTCACAATACATGTGCACCATATTTAGATAAGATTAGCCTTGCTTAATTGAAGGAGAGTCTTATGTCCCGCCACCGCATTGTCATCATCGGTTCCGGCTTCGCAGGCCTGACGGCAGCTCGTCGACTGAACAAGGCCGACGCCGACATCACCATCCTGGCGCGCACGTCGCACCACCTCTTCCAGCCGCTGCTGTACCAGGTGGCCACGGGCATCCTCTCCGAGGGCGACATCGCCCCCACGACGCGCGAGATCCTGCGGAAGCAGAAGAACGTTACCGTCCTGCAGGCGCTCGTCGAGGAGATCGACGTCGAGGCGCGCGTCGTGAAGTGGCGCAACCACAACAAGTATGAGCGCACCGAGTACGACACGCTGATCGTGGCGGCGGGTGCCGGTCAGTCTTACTTCGGCAACGATCACTTCGCGGTCTTCGCGCCGGGTATGAAGACGATCGACGACGCCCTCGAGCTGCGCGCGCGTATTTTCGGCGCGTTTGAGCTGGCGGAGATCGAGACCGATCCCGCTCTGGTGGGCAAGCTCCTCACCTTCGTCGTCGTGGGCGCGGGCCCGACGGGCGTCGAGATGGCCGGGCAGATCCGCGAGCTCGCCTCTCACACGCTGAAAGGCGAGTTCCGTAATATCGACCCGACCAAGGCACGCGTCATCCTGGTGGACGGTGCCGAGCACCCGCTTCCCCCGTTCGGCGAGCAGCTCGGCCACAAGACAGAGGAGGCGCTGGCGGGGCTCGGTGTCGAGATGAAGATGAACGCCTTCGTGACGGACGTGGACGCCGAGGGCGTGACGCTGAAGTACAAGTCCGGCGAAGAGGAGCGGATCGAGTCCGTGTGCAAGGTGTGGGCTGCGGGCGTGTCTGCGAGCCCACTGGGCCGGGCCCTGGGCGAGGCGACGGGCACCGAGGTAGACCGCGCGGGCCGCGTGAGCGTCAACAAGGACTTGACGCTGCCGGGGCACCCCGAGATCTTCGTGCTCGGCGACATGATGGCGTTCCCGGGCGTGCCCGGCGTCGCGCAGGGTGCCATCCAGTCCGCGCGCTTCGCCGCCGATACCATCGCCGCACGCCTGGCTGGCCGCACGCCGAAGGCCACGGAATTCTCCTACTTCGACAAGGGGTCGATGGCGACGATCGCGCGCTTCAAGGCGGTCGTGAAGATGGGGAACACGAAGATGACGGGCTTCACCGCGTGGGTGGCCTGGTGTTTCCTGCACCTGCTCTACATCGTCGGCTTCAAGTCGCAGGTGGGCACACTGGTGAACTGGTTCTTCAGCTTCCTATCAGGTGCGCGTTCGCAGCGCACGACGACGAACCAGCAGATGGTGGGCCGCCTGGCCATGGAGCAGCTGGGCGCTGGCGCCTCCGGCAAGCTCGTCGCCGGCGAGGACGTCGTCGAGGAGCGTGTGCAGGAAGAACACGTGCACGAGGACTGAGCGAGGTTGTCGCTCAAACCTTTCCTCAGGCCAGCGTTGGGGCACAGCAAGCGCGCACTGACAAACAGGCAGACAGGCACGGTGTGGGGCCGGAAGCGAGAGCTTCCGGCGTTGCCATGCCGCACGAACATTCTTAATGTCGTAACAAATAACGCGCGAGTGTTAAGTGTCCTGTCATACAATACGAGGCATGATTGACCCCGTAGCAGCCCCGCTTCTTGGCGTAGCCGTAGCCTTCACGAAGGCATTGTTACGCTCCACTAATAACAACCTCGGCGCGGACATTATCGGCGATACAGCCGAGCCTCTCGTAGCAATTTCCCAGCTGGTCCTGGGGAAGAAAGGTTCCCAGAAGCAGGTCGAACGCGCGATCAAAAAAGATCTGACTACGCGGATGCGTGACATGTACGAGCGATGCCACCGCGAAGGCATTGATCCCAGTCGTCTGGCGAGTCCCTGCGCAGAGGTAGAAGCTGTCTTAGACACCATCGGCGATCATAACTGGATCCTTGAAAAAGCAGTGCATGACCCTCAAGCACTTCGTGCATACTTTCAAGAACAGGCTTTGAAACAGCGCGCGCAGCTCGACGAGTGCTTGGTGCCATACTTCGACGAACTGATCATAGCGGTCGCCGAGCAGTACATTGACTACGCTGAGCGCTCACCGAACTACCTGCGTGTAGCAGTCAAGCAGTCATTGACGATTTGCAGACAGAATTGCGAAGCGACTGGCAAAATTCGCGACAGCATTGATGACGTCGCACACATGGTCGGCGAGCTCGTTTCCGGTGACCGTACGCCGAGCCGCGTCTATTTTGGTAGTCGACCGGACGTGGTGGCGGAGAACCGGTTTGTCAAGCGTAGCGAGCAAGAGCATTTGAATGCGCTGATCACCGACCCAACAAAACAACGCACGGTCCTGGTGGGCATGCGTGGCTGCGGCAAGACTCAGCTGGCGTCAACTTTGGCTCAACAGTGCGAGGACGCACGCTGGAGCCTCGTCGCGTGGGTGAATGCGAGTTCGACCGAATCCATCACGAGCGATCTGGTCGAACTCGCTAAAGAACTGAAGAAAGAACTGAAGATTGACACGAGTGACCAGCCCGCTCCCGAGGACATTATTCGTCGGCTCTTCACCCGTTTGAAATCGGCGGATCCCTCAGACAGACTTATCGTCTTCGACAACGTTGAGAATATCGATGATCTTTCAGGACTCGTGCCGCGTTGCAAAGGCTTACGCGTCGTCGCAACGACAACGAACAACGCTGGCTGGGAACATCACGACTGGAAGACAATCAAGGTAGGTGTGTTCGATCGCAGCGAGTCGATCGACTACCTTCTAACGGTCACCAGGTGCGACGATCATGACGCCGCGGATGCGTTAGCACAGCGCCTGGGCGACTTACCTCTCGCTATTGCCCAGGCTGCTGGGACCGCACGTCACAAAGACCTGTCATTGGCCCGGTATCTCAAGCGATTGGATTCCCGCGGCGAGGAACTTGACATTCACCATAATCTTGGAGACGAGTATACGGACGACGTGGCCACGGTACTGTGGATGGCCGTCGAAGCCGCCGTCGACAGTATGAAGAATGGTACGAAGCACATGGCTCGACGCCAGTTGGGTGCGCTCGCGCTGCTCGCGGAGTCCGGTGTGCCCACGCGATGGCTCGACCCCACCATTGAGCAACAGGACGACCGAGAACTTCAAGGCGCTCACCAAGCCGACGACGAGGACGCTCACGATGCACTCACCGAGCTTATTCACAGATCCATCGTCCAACAGTCTGCAGACAAAGCAACAACAATGCTTCATCGCCTACAGGCACAAGTGCTACGCGAATCCTGGACCGAGAAGGAACGCAGAGATGCTAACGAATCAAGCACTGCGGTTCTCAGTAGAGTTACCACCAATATGGACCGCGGGAACAATACAGATTCACGCCGACATAACGCGCTTGACCTTATCGAACAATTGAGGGCAGTAAGCACACAAGAATACTCTCTCTGTTTATTTGCCGAGTCAGCCACGCAAGAATGCCTATTCCAAACATTTGGCCAAGCTTTCGAGCTAGGCATACCGCAGCATGCTGTGAATCTTAGCGCCGCCGTCTCTCTCGTCAATTCTATTGGAAATTTCGAGCATTCAGATGCGCTCGCCCTGCAGAATCAACTCGGATGCGCGTACGAGGCGGCAGGAGACTATCAAACAGCGATCCGTCTACATTCAGAAATATTGGAAGCTTATGAACAGATGACGGATATTGATGCCAAAGAATTAATCACGTCTATGAATAATCTTGCGACCGCTTATAAGGCATTTGGAAACATTTCAAAGGCCATCGAGTTACTTGAGTGCGCGTTCGATCAATCTGTCCAAACGTACGGTCTTGAACATGAGCAATCTATCGGAAGTTTAAATAATCTTGCAGAAACATACACTCAAGTATACGAACCGGACATCATATTACCAATGTTCATTGTCGCCTTTGAGCTCAGCAAGCAGATATTGAATCCAGCTGATGACATCTCTTTAGCAATTCGCAACAACCTAGCTCTTGCCTACCTCAAGATGGGCGACGCTACCATGGCAATTAGCGAATTTACTTCATTACTTCAGGACAGACAACGTTTTCACTTGGATCGGCACGTGGAACATCTCATCACACTCCGAAACCTTGCCGAAGCACATGAAGCAAATGGCGATATGGAGAAGGCAATATCCACACTCAAAAAAGCCCTTACTGAAGGAACTGAACTTCACGGTGATCACCATCTCGAAACACTATGGACAGTAAATTCACTCGGATGCGCCTATCTACAAGACAATCAATTTCAAAGTGCGCGCCACGAATTTGAGAGCGCACTTGCAAAGTGCGATGAATTCCTTGATTACAACCATCCACTCACAACCACCATCCGGGCGAATCTCGAATACGTGGAGCAACTGCTGGCAACCACTTCTGAATCAGGTCCCACTACCAGGCGACACATGGACTGAAAGATAGCGACAGGCAGGGGCCGGAAGCTGTTGCTTCCGGCCCCTGCCTTTTGTGGGCCCTACCGGGCTCGAACCGATGACCTTCTGGGTGTAAACCAGATGCTCTAGCCAACTGAGCTAAAGGCCCCACGCACACGCCAATCTACCAGAAGAGGCACGTACGGTCACATCCGAAGCCGAGCGACACAGCACAGAAGAGCGCTGCCCCGCCCCGGCCTCGTCGATGAAACTAGCGACGCGACCGCGGACGCGCGGTGAGGCGCACACCGGCCCAGTTCTGCCCCAGCGCCGTCGACGTCGTCGCGTGCAGGCCCGCGATCTCCGCGGCCTCCTCCACGTCGCCCACGCGCACAGAATTCGGCCGACCCGGCTTGGGAATCAGCACCCAAATAAGCCCACCATCGTCCAGGTTCGACATCGCGTCAACGAGCACATCCGCGAGGTCCTCTTCCTCAGCATCATCCGCGCGCCACCAGACAATCGCACCATCCACGACGTCCGCGTAATCGACGTCTACGAGCGGGTGCCCCGTCTCCCCTTCAACCGCATCACGAACAACCTGATCGACGTCATCATCGACGTAGAACTCCTGCACGATCGCATCGGACGCAAAACCAAGGCTCACTGCCATCACGCAGCACCGCCCATCAACGAGCTGACGCTCAGTGTCATATCAACGTTCACGCCTTCATCCTAGGGCATGGAAGCTACTGGAATGCAAGGGATGAACAACCATGAAACACCGCCCCGCCTGCGGCCCCGCCTGAGCTGGGAATTTATGCGGCACAGAAGATCGATACGTCGGTGATACGCACCTCATAGTCGATACGCGAGGCAAACACTCGCAAAGGATCCCCAATAGTGGGACAATGGTCCCGATATGCGCGATGTCGCCCGAGGACATCGCCCACGCACGCTGCGCGAGCAGCACCGAGTCAAGCGAGAAGGTACACCGTGAGCCAACTCCACGAGTCCCACCCCGTCGTCAACGGCCTGATTCCTCAGGTTCCCGACAACGACCCCCAGGAGACCGCCGAATGGGTTGAGTCCCTGTCCGGGCTCATCAACGAAAAGGGCGGCCCCCGCGCGCGCTACATCCTGCTGCACATGCTGGACGAGGCGCGCCGCAACGGCGTTCAGCTCCCCCAGGAGTACACGACCCCCTACGTCAACACCATTCCCGTTGACCAGGAGCCTTACTTCCCCGGCGACGAGGCCATGGAGCGCGAATACCGCCGCTGGATTCGCTGGAACGCCGCCGTCCAGGTGACGCGCGCTCAGCGCCCCGGCGTCAAGGTCGGCGGACACATCTCGTCCTACGCATCGGTTGCCACCCTCTACGAGGTCGGCCTCAACCACTTCTTCCGCGGCAAGGACCACCCCGGCGGCGGCGACCACGTGTTCTTCCAGGGACACGCCTCCCCCGGCCCCTACGCCCGTGCCTTCCTCGAAGGTCGCCTCTCCGAAGAGGAGATGGACGGCTTCCGTCAGCAGGTCTCGACCAAGCACGGTCTGCCCTCGTACCCGCACCCGCGCCAGCTTGAGCGCTTCTGGGAGTTCCCCACGGTCTCGCTCGGCCTGGGTCCCGCCGAGGCCATCTACCAGGCCTGGTTCGACCGCTACCTGTTCATGAACGGCATCAAGGACACCTCGCAGCAGCACACGTGGGCCTTCATCGGCGACGGTGAGATGGACGAACCCGAATCCCGCGGCATGCTCCAGCTCGCCGCCCAGCAGCGCCTGGACAACCTGACCTTCGTCATCAACTGCAACCTGCAGCGTCTCGACGGCCCGGTGCGTGGTAACGGCAAGATCATCCAGGAGCTCGAGGCCTTCTTCAAGGGCGCGGGCTGGAACGTCATCAAGGTGATCTGGGGCCGTGGCTGGGACCAGCTGCTCGCCGCCGACAAGGACGATGCCCTCGTCCACGTCATGAACGAGACCCTGGACGGCGACTACCAGACATTCCGCGCGAACGACGGCGCCTACGTGCGTGAGCACTTCTTTGGCCGCGACCCGCGCACCAAGGAAATGGTCAAGAACTGGACCGACGAGCAGCTCTGGGAGCTCAAGCGCGGCGGCCACGACTACCGCAAGGTCTACGCAGCCTACAAGGCAGCCATGGACCACACCGGCCAGCCGACCGTCGTCCTCGCGCACACGATTAAGGGCTACGCCCTCGGCTCGCACTTCGCCGGCCGTAACTCGACGCACCAGATGAAGAAGCTGACCCTCGAGGACGCCAAGCAGCTGCGCGATCGCCTCCAGATCCCGATCACGGACGAGGAACTCGAGCGCGATCCCTACATGCCGCCGTACTACATGCCGCCGGCCGATCACCCGGCCCTGCAGTACATGAAGGAGCGCCGCGAGATCCTCGGCGGTTGGGTGCCCGAGCGCCGCGCCGACCGTGCGCCCAAGCTCCCCGAGCTGCCCACCCGTCCCTTCGAGGCGCTCTCGAAGGGCTCCGGCAAGCTCGAGGTCGCCACGACCATGGCCCTCGTGCGCCTGTTCAAGGACCTCATCAAGGACAAGCAGGTCGGCAAGTACTTCGTGCCGATCATCCCCGACGAGGCTCGCACCTTCGGTCTGGACGCGATCTTCCCGTCGGCGAAGATCTTCAACACGACCGGCCAGTCGTACACGCCCGTGGATGCGGACATGATGCTGTCCTACCGCGAGTCCGAGCGCGGCCAGATCATGCACACGGGCATCACCGAGGCCGGCTCGGCCGCCGCCTTCCAGGTCGTCGGCACGGCGTACGCCACGCACGACCTGCCGATGGTTCCGATCTACATCTTCTACTCGATGTTCGGCTTCCAGCGCACGGGTGATCAGTTCTGGGCAGCGGGCGACCAGATGACGAAGGGCTTCGTTATCGGTGCCACGGCGGGCCGCACGACGCTTGCGGGCGAGGGTCTGCAGCACATGGACGGCCACTCGCAGGTCCTGGCTGCCACGAACCACGCGTTCGTGTCCTACGACCCGGCGTACGCGTACGAGATTCGCTACATCATGGCGGATGGCCTCCAGCGCATGTACGGCGACGCGGATGGCCGCGATCCGAACGTCATGTACTACATCACCGTGTACAACGAGCCGATCCGTCAGCCGGCCGAGCCGGAGAACGTGGACGTCGAGGGTATCATCAAGGGCATCTACAACGTCGAGGAGCACCAGAACTTCGGCGGCCCCAAGGCTCAGCTGCTCGCCTCGGGCGTCGGCGTGCCGTGGGCGCGCGAGGCTCGCGAGCTGCTGGCTCGCGACTGGGGCGTGGACGCCGCCGTGTGGTCCGTGACCTCGTGGAACGAGCTGCGCCGCGATGGCCTGGACGCCGAGGAGCACAACTTCCTGCACCCGTCCGAGCCGCGCCGTACCCCCTACGTGTCGACGAAGCTCGCGGGTCGCGAGGGTCCGTTCGTGGCCTCCTCCGACTTCGACCGCATGCTGCCTGACCAGATTCGTCAGTGGGTCCCGGGCGACTACCACGTGCTCGGTGCGGATGGCTTCGGCTTCTCCGACACCCGCCGCGCTGCTCGCCGCTGGTTCCACATCGACGCGGAGTCGATGGTCGTGCGCACGCTGGCTGCCCTCGCCGAGAAGGGCCAGGTTGACCCGTCGGTCGTCCAGCAGGCGATCGACAAGTACGAGCTCTTCAACTACGCGATCCAGGGTAATGACCACGCTGGCGAGGAGTGATCGTCGCTAGGCCCGCGCTCCTCCATCGCGGTGCCCAGCGGTCATGAGAACGAGGTCGGGGACCCCCACGCGGGGGTTCCCGGCCTCCTCTCATTCCCCGACAGGTGGGATAGCCTCTGCCCTCCTGACGCGCGCGGCGCACAATGGATGCATGCACGTTCCTTACGAGACCGAAAAGTTCTACTACGGTTTTCCCGTCTACATCCTGGCCTACCCCGACGACGCTGTCGGCGTTGGAATCACGACGGGGTCATCGTCGTACTCGCTGGGACAGATGGTCATGATCGGCTGCGATTCGACGACACACGCGGCACGCTCGATCAAGCGCTCCGGCGTGTGCTCACTGAACCTCTTCGGGCCCGAGGCCATGGGCCTCTTCGAGTATGCGGGCACCGTCTCTGGTGGGAATAAGCTTGGCGATGCCCGCGTGGCATCAAGCAGTTATGACGGCGTCCCCGTCCTCGACGACTCCCAGATGAGCCTCGTTTGCCGCGTCCTGGAGGCCACAGAGGATGGCACCTACACGCACTTCCGCTGCGAGATTACCCAGCGCCTGGTGGCCCCCTCACTCATTGACGAGCAGGGCCGTTTCCGCTACGTGGATCTGCACACCGTCGAATACGTCGGAGACGCGCGCAGGCGCATCTACCGCTACTTCTCGGACCGTGTGGAGCGTTTCGGCACCTTCGTTCGTTCATTCAAAGAGTCGCTCCTCCCCTAGCGCCGTCACGTACCAACAACAAAAGCCGGGGACCCACGCGGGATCCCCGGCCTCGTCTGTACGTAGAGGCTACTCAGCTCTCGTCGGTGCCCGCGTACTTCGGGTGCGCGAGGTTCTCGGGCGAGAGAATACGCTCGACCTCCTCCTCCGAGAGGAGCTCCATCTCGTGGATGACCTCGCGGACGGTCTTACCCTCTGCGGCGGCACGCTTACCGACGACGTCGCCCAGGTGGTGACCGATCACGTCGTTGAAGTATGTGACGATACCGATGGAGTTCTCCACGTAGTGGCGGCACACGTCCGGATTGGCGGTAATGCCATTCACACAGCGCTCACGCAGCGTGTCGCACGCATTCACGAGCAGGTTGATCGACTCGATGAGCGCCTGGGCGATGACGGGCTCCATGACGTTGAGCTGGAGCTGTCCCGCCTCGGCCGCCATGGTCACGGTCTGATCGTTGCCGATCACCTTGAAGCAGACCTGGTTGACGACCTCGGGGATAACGGGGTTGACCTTGGCGGGCATGATCGACGAGCCCGCCGCCATCTTCGGGAGGTTGATCTCGTTGAGGCCCGCGCGAGGACCGGAGGCCAGCAGGCGCAGGTCGTTGCAGACCTTCGACAGCTTGACGGCGCTGCGCTTGATGGTCGCGTGCATGGAGACATAGGCGCCGGTATCGGAGGTCGCCTCGAGGAGGTCCGGAGAACCAACGACACGCGCGCCCGTGATACGACGCAGGTGGCGCACGACAACCTGCTGGTAGCCATCGGGCGTGTTCAGACCGGTACCGATAGCGGTCGCGCCCAGGTTCGTCTCGAGGAGCAGCTCAGCGTTGTTCACGAGGCGCTCATCCTCCTCGCGGAGCGTGTGCGCGAAGGCCGAGAATTCGCTGCCCAGCGACATCGGGACGGCGTCCTGCAGCTGCGTGCGCCCCATCGTCAGGATGTGGCGGAACTCAGCACCCTTCTCATCGAAAGCATCGGCCAGCTCATCGATGGCCTTGCGCAAGCGATTCACCTTACGCCACAGCGCAATACGGAAGGCCGTCGGGTAAGCGTCGTTCGTCGACTGCGAGCGGTTGACGTGGTCATTGGGGTTGATGATGTCGTAGCGGCCCTTGTCCTCACCGAGGATCTCCAGTGCCAGGTTCGCGATGACCTCATTCGCGTTCATGTTGACGGAGGTGCCGGCACCGCCCTGGAACTGGTCGACGGGGAACTGGTCCATGCAGCGGCCGTTTTCGATGATCTCGTCGCACGCGGCGATGATCGCCTCGGCCTTGGACGGCTTCATCGCCTTGAGCTGCATGTTCGCCATCGCGCACGCCTTCTTCACCTGGGCGAAAGCGCGGATCAGCTCGGGCGCCTCATTGATCGTGCGCCCCGAGATCTGATAGTTCTCGATGGCGCGCAACGTATGAATGCCCCAGTACGCGTCGTCGGGTACTTCGCGGGTGCCAAGCAGATCTTCTTCGGTGCGGGTCAACGTTGTTCCTTCCGTCTGTCCTCCGGCCGTTTCCTTCCGGCCGATGCGCCTCCATGGTAGGCCCTGTAGGCCCGAAATTCCGGCACTTTACGAACATTGGAGAAGTCGTTGAGACTCCCGTAATCAGCTCTTTCGCTAGTGATTGGACACGGCGTCAGTGACCGCGTCAAGCAGGTCTGCCAGCGTCACCCATTCCTTGATCGCAGCATCCGCGAGAGCCACCTTGGCCTCGCGCTCGACGCGCGCGACGACGGCGTAGAGGGAGACATCATCCATGTCGAGGTCGCCACGCAACGTGAGCTCCCCGCGAGCGTCGGCGGGGTCAAGCTCCACCTCGTCGAGCACAGCCTCCATCGCGGCCTCGCGGGCGCGGTCCTGCGCGGTGTCAACTCTGCTCTCCGACGAGGCCGGGGCCGCGCCGGGCGCGTCGTCAGACGCATCGGGATCGACCAGCTGCGCTAAGCCTGCGCGCAGCTGGTCACCGAGCAGGTCGGCGATGGAGCCCATCAGCCGACCCGGTTATTCAGCCAGCGCACGGGGGCGCCGGCACCCGCATGGCGGAAGGACTCAAGCTCATCGTCCCACGCCTGGCCGAGGGCTAGGTCGAGGCCCTCGCGCAGCTCCTCGTACGTGGTCGCAGACTCCAGGGCCGCGCGAATACGATCCTCGGGCACGACGACGTTGCCGACCGTGTCCATCTGTGAGTGGAAAATACCCAGGGAAGGCGTGTGGCACCAGCGTCCGCCGTCGCTCGAGGCGGTGGCTTCCTCCGTCACCTCGTAGCGCAGGTGCTCCCAACCGCGCAGAGCGGACGCCAAACGGGCGCCCGAGCCAACCGGTCCGACCCACGAGAACTCGCAGCGAACCATGCCCGGCGCCGCCTCTTGATCCGACCACTGGAGGTGGACCTCCTGGCCGAGCGCGGTACCCAGCGCCCACTCGATGTGCGGGCACAGAGCGGGCGGTGTTGAGTGCACGAAAAGTACACCGCGGGTGTATGACCCTCTCATTGTTCCTCCTGTTGGCTTTGTCAGGATCGTCTTCCCCTACGCCCTAAACAGCCGAGAGTCGCAATGATCTGCGCCTTAACAGCGCACACGATGTAGTTACAGGATAGTCGAACGCGCCGGGGAATGCATTCCATTCCCCGGCGCGTCCACGCCACGACAACGCTCGATGCTTAGAAACCCGCGTTGCGAATGTCTCGCAGCGCCTTCTTGCGGGTCGCGCGATCCAGGCGATCAATGTAAATGTGACCGTCGAGATGGTCACACTCATGCTGAATGCAGCGAGCCATCAGCTCCTCACCCTCGACGACAACCTTCTTGCCGTCCAGGTCGGTGCCCTCGCAGCGCGCGTACCAGGCGCGCTCGGTCGGGTACCAGAGCTCGGGAACCGACAGGCAGCCCTCGTCGCCGTCCTGGTACTCGTCCTCGCTCAGAGCAACAATGCGGGGATTCAGCACGTAGCCGATCTCGCCGTCGATATTCCAGGAGAACGCACGCAGGCTGACGCCAATCTGGTTGGCGGCCAGACCGGCGCGACCGTCCATGTCGACGCCTTCGAGAAGATCCTCGACGAGGGCCTTCACATTCGGGGTGATCTCCGTGATCGGGTCACACACGGTACGCAGGACCGGGTCGCCGATAATGCGGATGGGACGAATAGCCATGTCACTCTCCCTTCAGGGCCGCGGCGTGGAGCTCGCGCAGGCGAGTGACGGCTTCGTCGACGGGGACGACGATGGTCTCGCCGGTGGCGCGCACGCGGATCTCCACCTCGCCGTCGGCCAGCGAACGTCCGACGACCAGGCCGAAGGGCACGCCCACGAGCTCGTAGTCCTTGAACTTCACGCCAGCGCTCACCTTACGGCGATCGTCGACGAGGACGTCCAGGCCGGCAGCGTCGAGCTGCTCGCCAAGAGACTGCGCGATGTCGAAGACCTCGTCACCCTTGCCGGTCGCCAGGACGTGCACGTCAAAGGGCGCGATCTGAGCAGGCCAGCTCAGACCCTTCTCGTCGCAGTTGGCCTCGGCCAGAGCAGCCATCACGCGAGTGACGCCGATGCCGTACGAACCCATCGTGACGACCTGAGTCTTGCCGTTCTCGTCGAGCACGGTCAGGCCCAAGGCCTTGGCGTACTTGCGCCCCAGCTGGAAGATATGGCCGATCTCGATACCACGCTCGAGGTGGAGGGGGCCCGAACCATCGGGAGCCAGGTCGCCCTCGCGCACCTCAGCGGCCTCGATCGTGCCGTCAGCCGTGAAGTCGCGGCCCATGACCAGGTTCAGGATGTGACGCTGCTCGGCGTTCGCGCCGGTCACCCAGGCGGTCCCCTCGACGACGCGCGGGTCGACCAGGTAGCGCACGGAACCGGAGACGTTGCCCTCCTCGTCCACGACACGCTTGGGCGAGTTGGGGCCAAGCACCGTGGGGCCGATGTAGCCGCGCACCAGCTCAGGGTGCGGCCCAAAGTCGGAGTCCGAGGCCATCTCAACCTCGGCGGGAGCAACGGAAGCCTCGAGACGCTTCATATCAACGTCGCGGTCACCGGGCACGCCCACGACGAGGAGCTCGCGCTCGCCATCCGGGTGCGTCAGCGTCACGACGACGTTCTTCAGCGTGTCTGCCGCGCTCCAGGGACGGTCCTCGCGCGGGTAGCGCTCGTTGAGCAGGTCCACAAGCGCCTCGATCGTCGGCGCGTCGGGAGTCGGCACCTCAACCGGAGCTGGAACGCCGGACGCATCCTGAACGTCAGGAACGGGGGTCGTCACGGCCTCCGCGTTGGCGGCGTAGCCACCCGGGGACGCCACGAACGTATCCTCGCCGATCGGAGAGGGGTGCAGGAACTCTTCGGAGCGCGAGCCGCCCATCGCACCACTCATCGCGGAAACGATGACGTACGGCAGGCCCAGGCGCTGGAAGATGCGCTCGTAGGTGTCACGCTCGGCCTGGTAGGAAGCGTTCAGCCCCTCGTCGTCAATGTCGAAGGAGTAGGCGTCCTTCATCACGAACTCACGGCCACGAATCAGACCCGCGCGCGGACGGGCCTCATCGCGATACTTTGTCTGGATCTGGTACAGCGTCGCAGGCAGATCCTTGTACGAGGAGTACATGTCTTTCACGAGAAGAGTGAACATCTCCTCGTGCGTGGGGGCCAGCAGGTAGTCGCCGCCCTTGCGGTCGTTGAGCTTGAACAGCGTCGGACCGTACTCTTCCCAGCGGTTCGTTGCCTTGTAGGGGTCTGCAGGGATCAGGCCCGGGAAATGGACCTCCTGCGCGCCCATCGCATCCATCTCTTCGCGGACGATGTCCTCGATCTTGCGCAGCGTACGCAAGCCGAGGGGCAGCCACGTGTAAATGCCGGGGGCGCAACGGCGGATATAACCGGCACGCACCAGAAGCTTATGCGAGTTAACCTCGGCGTCAGCCGGGTCTTCGCGCAGGGTTCGCAGGAAGAAAGTCGAGAGATTTCGAAGCATGCTCCAAGAGTACGGCACGCAAAGCCTTTGAGGCCACCGGCACAGCCGTGTAGCCCCTCATCGAGGCAGTAGCAGCACTCAGATCGCGGCGCGGGTGCCGAGCTCGCGCTCACGGGCACCCGGGTGCGACGCGTAGTAACGGCGTGCCATCCACCCCGGGTATGCCCACTCGGGCAGGCCACCGAAGTAAAGAGCCTGAACAGCGACCGCCGCCATCAGGGCAAGAACACCAATCACAAGGCCGAGGGAACCAAGAGTGTCGAGTCCGCGAGCCTCACGAGCCATCAGATCCGCAGTCAGGAACCACAGAACGGACAGCAATGGCATCAGCGGCCACACGACCCGCCCCATTTCGCCAGCCGTGTTGCCACCGCCAAGCTCCAGACGCACGGAGACACGGCGCGCGCTCGCGCCGATACCGAACCACGCCCACGCCCAGACAAGAGCGATAGCGAGTCCCACGAGTGCGATCAGAGCGGTGGAGTTGGCGACCATTGCGTCCCCCTTCGGACAAAAGCAACATCCCCGTTGGCGTTGCGTACCTAGCGATACTACAACACCAACGGGGATATCTGTCCAACCGAAAGGTCGGAAACGAGACTAATCAGGCATCAACAAGCCCACCAACGCACGCATCGCGCAAATCACGCAGCATGGACAGCGACGACAGGGACTCTGCGGTGACTCCCGCCCACGCGAGCGCGCGCTCACGGCCTTGCGCCACATGACGCTCACGAATGTGCAGCAACGTACGCGACGGAGACAAGGGCAGCAGAGCGATCACACACGTGCCCGAGGCCTCGGCCCCCTCCGGGGCGCCAGGCGGTGCGACGCGCATCAGGATATGATCCTCGTCCTCGATATCGATGACCGTGGACTCGTCCTCAGGCTCGAAAACATGACCGAGTACATCCCAGACAGTGGACGCCGGCGCTTCGATCGCGATGCCGCGATCAACGACCACGTTCGCGCCGGGAAGAACCAGGTCACCGGGCAGCGACACGTCCGCCTGAGACGCTGTCAGGCCGATGCGCCGCGGGAAGCCCGTAGCCGCCACAGCGCAAGCACCCGCAACGAGTGACAGGCACGCGAGAGTACGAAAACGCATGTGATACTCCTTGCGAACGCTCAGAAGTCAATGCCCGGCAGCTTGACCTCCGGGGCAGTGATGGGGGCAACCTCGACGCTACCGGAACCCGGTTCGAGCCCGAGCTCCTCGGCAAGGGCATTCGCGCGACGGATGAGAGTCTCGACGATCTGATCCTCCGGCACGGTCTCAACAACCTCGCCTCGAATGAAAATCTGTCCCTTACCGTTGCCGGAAGCAACGCCGAGGTCTGCCTCTCGGGCCTCGCCCGGCCCGTTGACAACGCAGCCCATGACAGCAACGCGCAGCGGAACGGTCAGGTCCTTCAGCCCCTCAGTCACGTTCTCCGCGAGCGTCCACACATCCACCTGAGCACGACCGCACGACGGACACGAGACGATCTCCAGGGTCTTGTCGCGAAGGCCCATGAACTCCAGCATCTTCGTGCCGACCTTGACTTCCTCAACCGGAGGAGCGGACAGGGAGACGCGGATCGTGTCGCCAATACCCTCAGCGAGCAGGATCGAGAAAGCGGAAACAGACTTAATGGTGCCCTGGAAGGCCGGACCCGCCTCGGTGACGCCCAGATGCAGCGGCCAATCCCCCGCCTCTGACAGCATGCGGTAGGCCTGAATCATCGTCAGCACATCGTGATGCTTCACCGAGATCTTGAAGTCATGGAAGTCATTCTCCTCAAAGAGGGAGGCCTCCCAGATCGCGGACTCAACCAGAGCCTCGGGCGTCGCGCGGCCGTACTTCTTGAGCAGGCGCGGATCCAGAGAACCGGCGTTGACGCCGATGCGCAGCGACACACCGTGATCGGAGGCAGCCTTGCAAATGTCCTTGACCTGATCGTCGAACTTCCGGATGTTGCCAGGGTTGACGCGCACCGCACCACAGCCCGCCTCGATCGCCTGAAAGACGTACTTCGGCTTGAAGTGGATGTCGGCGATCACCGGGATACGCGACTGCTGGGCAATGATCGCAAGCGCATCCGCGTCCTTATCCGTCGGGCACGCAACGCGCACGATGTCGCAACCGGCCGCGGTCAGCTCAGCGATCTGCTGGAGCGTCGCTCCGATGTCGTGCGTCTTCGTCGTCGTCATGGACTGAACGGAGATGGGAGCACCCCCGCCCACGGGCACGTCGCCCACCATGATCCGACGCGTCTGCTTGCGCGGGAACGGCGACGCCGCAATGCCGGGCATTCCAAGATTGATTTCACTCACCGATTCATTATCGCGCACTGTGCGCATCCTTCCCACACGGACCACGCACGCGTGGTCAGACTCGCTTTCATCGGCGGGGGGCTCGCCCGCCTTTGTCAAGGCTTATCAGCCAAGAGACACCGGCTTCACGATGTCCGCGACGATCAAAATGACACTCATGACGACCAGCACACCGCCCACAGCCCACGTCAAGGGAACCAGGCGGGCCGTATCGGCAGGCCCCGGGTCCTGCGCGCCACGCATGCGAGCGAACGTTCGCCGGGCACCCTCATAGAGGGCACCCACAATATGTCCACCATCCAGGGGCGGCAACGGAATCAAGTTGAAGACGAACAGCGCCATGTTCAACGACGCCAGCAGGCTCAGCAGCACCGCCACGACCTGGCGAGTATCCTGGAGGCCCAACGCCTGCGAATCGCCCGTCACCTCGCCGGCCATACGACCCACGCCAACAACCGACACCACACCGGACGCATCGCGCTTCTCGTCCGTGACGATCGAGCGCCCCACCTGCCAGACAGCCTGCGGAAGGCGCACGACCACCGACGCCGTGCCCGTGAACATCTGCCAGTTGGCGGCGGCAACGTCCGACAGCGACGCCGACACGTACTCATACCCGGCGGTCACGCCAACAATGCGGGCTCCCTGGGCCCCCGTGACGGGAGTCACCGTCAGGTCGACGGTCCCGCCGTCGCGCTCGACGGTCAGGACAGCAGACTCGCCCTCCCCAGTCGCCCCAACGGCTCGCTGCAGGTCCGCGAAAGTCGAGACGGGCTGCCCGTTCCACGCGACGACCGTGTCCCCGGGGCGAACCCCGGCCTCGTACGCGGGAGAAGCCACTTCGCCAGACGCACTCGTGATCGTCGTCGGCACCTCGGCAATCGTACGCGACGCCGTCGGGGCACCGATCCCCATCATCGCAATCGCGGAAAGCACGAAGCAGATAAGCAGGTTCATCATCGGTCCACCGAGCATGACGGTGATCTTCTTCGGGGCACTCAAGTGATAGAACGCGCGATGTTCCTGCCCTTCAGGGATCTCCTCAGCCGAGGCCTCGCGCGCCTCCTGAGCGAGGGTCGGCTTCCCGCCTCGTCCCACGAGTCGCGTCCCCGGACGCGCCGGAGCGTACATGCCGACGATCTTCACGTAGCCGCCGAGCAGGATAGCGCGCAGCGCGTAGGTGGTGTCCCCAACTTTCTTCTTCCACAGGGCCGGGCCAAAGCCCACCGAATAGTCCGGAACCAACACGCCGAACTTCTTCGCCGGGAGCATGTGCCCCACCTCGTGGAGGGCAACCGACGCAAGAATTCCGATAACAACAACAACGATACCGACGAGAGAGCCCACGCTCACATATCCTTCCACTGGCCTGCGCGAACGAGTTCGCGTGCGCGCTGATCAGCCCAGCGCTGCGCGGCCACAATGTCATCCAACGAGGGATCCACAATACCCTCGTGCTCGTGCACGACCGCCGACACAGTGTCAACAATCGCGAGCCACGGGACCTCCCCCGCAATAAAAGCATCAACCAGCACTTCGTTGGCAGCATTCAACACCGCGGGATGCGTCGCAGACTCGCCGACGGCAAAGCGCGCCAGGTCCACCGCCGGGAACGTCTCATTGTCGACCGGCTCAAACGTCCACTGCGACGCCGCCGCCCACGTCAGGGGACTCTCCACGCCCGCCAGACGCTCAGGCCAGGTCAGGCCGAGCGCGATCGGCAGACGCATATCTGGAGGCGAGGCCTGCAGCGTCGTTGCTCCGTCGCACCACGTCACCATCGAGTGCACAATGGACTGCGGATGAACGGTCGCGATGATGTGCTCAGGCGCCACGTCGAAGAGCAAGTGCGCCTCGATCAGTTCCAGGCCCTTATTGATCAGGGTCGAGGAGTTGATCGTCACGACGGGACCCATCTGCCACGTCGGGTGCGCGAGAGCCTGCTGCGCCCTCACACCACGCAACTGCTCGCGCGTGCGCCCACGGAACGGACCACCGGAGGCGGTGAGAACCAGGTCAGCGACCTCGGAACGGCCCGACACAACCGGAGAGGTTAGGCCACGCTCGTGGACGCCCGACGCGAGTGCCTGCGCAATCGCAGAATGTTCGGAATCCACCGGGACAATCTGCCCCGGAAAACGCATCGCGTTCTTCACGAGGGTGCCACCAACAACCAGCGATTCCTTATTCGCCAGCGCCAGGCGTGCCCCGCTTTCCAACGCTGCAAGGGTCGACGACAGGCCCACGCCGCCGGTGATTCCGTTCAGGACGACGGGAACGAGGCCTGGATAGTCCTCCCGCGCCCGCTCCACCGACGCGCGAACGACATCGACCGACGCCTGCTCGCCCACGAACACCTGTGGGCACTGGCCACCCAGGGCGCGCACAGCGGCGTCGAGCTCCTCGCGCACGTCGCGTGCAACACCCACAAACGCGGGGGCAAGTGCAACGATCTGCTCGGCGAGGACATCAATCGACGAGCCACCGGCGCTCACACCGACGACGCGAAAACGCCCCGGATGCGCGTCAATAACCTCTCGAGCCTGGGTGCCGATCGACCCCGTCGATCCCAAAAGGATAACGGGAACAACACCACCGCTACGCTTCACGCTCCCCAGCATCAGTCGACCGCGAGCAGGATCTCGACAGCACGCCCGAGGTAGGCATCCACCGGTCCCTCCGCGTACGCTTTCTTGCCGCGCTTCGGCCGGAAAGTCGCAGTACGAATCTCATCAGCGGTCAGCTCACCGGCCTCGTCAAAGTAGGCGGCGAGACGATCAAGGAGGTCATCGACCTCCTCGCAGGCGTACCCACGGCCCGACGTCGGGTGCGAGAAACGCTCGCCGCGCGGACGCTGCAGGCGGGGGTACAGCGTCGTCGCACGATCCGCCACGCGGTCATACCACGCCGCTTCACCTTCAGCAGCCACCGAGTCGGCACGGTCACGGTTGACGAACGCGGCTTCCAGACGATTCATCGCCCCATCGACAGCTTCGATGTTGTAGCCGCGGCTCTTGAGCTCAAAGGTCGCCAGACGAACCTGCTCCGCGCTGAACTGCTCCGGGGGAACAGCGCCCTCGTATGCACGTCGGGCATCCTCGAAGAAAGCATCGACTTGCTCGCAGTCGTAGCCCTTCGAGAAGAGACCAACCCTAGGGAACTCAGTCATCATTGCTCCTTATACTCTGAGTCATGGAACGAAGAATCTCATCGACGGCCTCCTGGGTGCCAAACTCGGGGGCCACCTGGTCCACGACCGTCTGGATGGGCGGATCGGCTGCGTGGTGATCGACTATGCGCTCAACGCCGAAGCTATCGGTGGCCGCCTGTGTCGCGTCAACGTCCCACACGTGGGCGACCTGCGCTTCGGTCGGCTGCGGGGACACCGCCACGTCGCCAGAATCTGCTCGGGGCGTCTCTGGGGTGATCGGCCGGATATCGGAGGTGAGCACCTGTGAAGCTGCGGGAGGAACCACGGGCGCTTCGGGGGCACTGCGCGCTTCGGGGGCACTGCGCGCTTCGGTCGACGAGGCCGGGGCGGGCTCGTCGGCGCGAACGTCCGCCGCTCCCTCGCCGACCTCATCCTCATGCTGTGCCGCCCACTCGCGTTCGCGATCAAGCCCCCTCAACACGCCGATTAAGCGTTCTATCTCGGCGTCCACCTGGTCCATGTTGAAACCGCGGAACTTAACGGAAAACTCGATCTCCTCAGCCTTTTGAGCGGTCACGATCTGATCCGCCTCGCTCACCTGCCCCTTGATCGTGCGCTCCACATCGGCGAGGAACGCTCGCACCTCACTCATGTCGTAGCCCTCGCGCAAAAACGTACGCGAAAAATCGGTCGTGATCATGCTCGCTCCTCACCGCCGGGCCTCCGCCCCTCGGCAACCGCCGTGGCCAACTGGCCACACGCACCATCAATATCGGAACCGCGCGTATCGCGAATAGAGGTCGCGATACCGTTGTCGCGCAGGCGCTCAACGAACGTATCCTGGGCGTGCTTCGTGGACGCCGTCCAAATCGAGCCCGGGGTTGGGTTCAGGGGGATCGGGTTGACGTGCACCCAGCCATGGCCTCGTTTATTGAGCTCATCGGCGAGGAGCTGTGCGCGCCATTCCTGGTCGTTCATGTCCTTGATGAGCGCATACTCGATCGACACGCGACGCCCGGTCGCCAAGAAGTAGCCCCGCGCAGCGTCCAGAAGCTCGCCAACCTTCCAACGCGAGTTAATCGGAATCAGCTCGTCGCGCAGGTCGTCATCGGGAGCATGAAGGGACACCGCGAGGGTAACGGGCATCCCCTCCCCCGCGAGCTTCTTAATCGCAGGCACGAGGCCGACCGTGGAGACCGTGATATTGCGGGCACTCATGCCAAAACCTTCGGGGGCCGGGTCGATGAGACGATGCAGGGCACCGATCACGGTCTTGTAGTTCGCCAGAGGCTCACCCATACCCATAAAGACCACGTTCGACAGGTGGGTCGGTCCACCCGCTAGCTTGCCGTCGCGGCACGAGGCCTGGGCTTCGCGCACCTGATCGACGATCTCGGCCGTCGAGAGATTACGAGTGAGGCCCATCTGCCCCGTCGCACAGAACGGGCACGCCATGCCGCATCCCGCCTGCGAGGAGACACACAGCGTGGTGCGCTGCGGATAACGCATGAGAACGGATTCCACCTGCGCGCCGTCGTAGAGACACCACAGGTCCTTGATCGTGCGCCCACCGTCAGCCTCCAGGGAGACCACCTTCGTCACGAGTGGGGGCAACAGTGCTTCCAACACCGCATCGCGCATCCCCACGGGAATATCGCTCATCTTCGCGGGATCGGCCTCAAAGTGCGTGAAATAGTGACGCGAAAGCTGATCAGCGCGAAAAGCGGGGAGCCCGAGGTCCTTCAGGACCTGCTTACGGCCAGCCGCATCAAGATCGGCGAGGTGCGCCGGTGCCTTTCCACGTCGCTTCGCCGTGAACGACAGGACGGGCTTGGCATCCTTGTGTGTGGCACCCTCCGGCGGCTGGTCTGTCGGCCGCACCTCACGCCGTGAGCTGCGACGCGTAGGATCCGCCGGCCCCTGTGCTTTCTGCGTACGTTCATGCGCCCCGTGGGGCTGCTTCGTTACTTGGCTCAATGGGTAGACTCCCAAGAAATACCCGGCAGTGCCCACGCGAAAATAAAGTAGGCAACCGGCGCGCTCATCAGCAGAGCGTCCACTCGGTCGAGAACACCTCCGTGCCCGGGCAGGATCTGCGACATGTCTTTCAGGCCGGCCTCACGCTTGACGAGAGACTCAGTCAAGTCGCCCATCGTTCCCACGAAGGCGATGGCGATACCGGCAATCAGGCCCCACCACCACGAGGCACCAAGCAGCCACAGTCCGACCGAGCCTACCGCCATCGCGGTGAGCGCGGATCCAGCAAAGCCCTCCCACGACTTTTTCGGCGACAGTGCGGGTGCCATCGGATGCTTGCCAAACATGACGCCAGCCGCCCAACCTCCCGTGTCGTTGGCGATCACCATGAGCTCGAAGACAACGAACACCCACGGGTTATGCCATGCGGCGAGCATGAGAACGACAAACGAGGCCAGGAACGGAACGTACACAGCAGCAAACGTCGAGGACACGACGTCGCTCATCCGCGATTTCTGTCGATGATCAAGGAGACGCCACGCAGCACACACGAAGACCGTAATGTACAGGGCGAACAGCATGCCCTCAGTGCCCAGCCACCACGCACACGTCACCATGCCGATCGCGCCGACATACAGCGGTGTGACAGTCAACGTAATGCCCATGCGCGCAAACGCGCCGGCAAGCTCCCAAATACCGATAAGACACACGAAGGCGATAACACCAACGAATGCGGGAAGCGAGGTGAAGAGCGGGACTGCGACAGCGGCGATCAGCACGACCGCAGTCGTGATTGCCTGCGGAAGGTTGCGCCCGGCCTTCCCCGTCGGCCCACTCGCGGGATGGTTCTCACGAGTAGGCCCCGGGGAAAAGACGCGGGCGAGGAACGAACGATCAGTTGACGCCATCAGATCGTCAGCAGTTCGCTTTCCTTCGCGGCAAGCATCTTATCGATCAGCTCCGTGTGTGCCTTGGTCGTTGCATCCAGCGACTTTTCCGCGCGCTCAACGTCATCCTCAGAGGCCTCGCCGTCCTTCTTCAGGCGGTCGAGCTGGTCCTTCGCCTTGCGGCGTACACCGCGGACGGACACACGACCGTCCTCGGCCTTGCTCTTGGCCTGCTTGACGTACTCCTTGCGCCGCTCCTCCGTCAGAGCGGGCAGGACAACGCGCACGACGTTGCCGTCGTCGGTCGGGTTCACGCCGAGGTCGGACTCACGCAGCGTACGGATGATTTCCTGCGTCGCGGTACGGTCGAAGGGAGAAATCAGAACCGTGCGAGCCTCGGGAATCTGGAAGCTAGCGAGCTGCTGCATCGGCGTGGGGGCGCCGTAGTAGTCAACCAGGAGCTGTTCGAACATCGAGGACGTCGCGCGTCCGGTGCGAATGTTCGCAAACTCGTGGCTGGCCGCATCCACGGCCTTGTCCATCTTTTCCTCGGCTTCGAGGAGAATATCGTCGATCACTATGTGCTCCTTTAAGTCAGTGGTCTGTGAAGGTTATATCACGCCGTCACTAGCGTACCGATTTCATCGCCCATCAGCGCGCGGGTCACCGCACCATCCTCGCCCATGCCGAAGATACGCGTCGTCAGCCCATTCTCGCGGCACAGTGCCAGCGCAGAGCCATCAATCACCTTCAGGTCGCGGCGGAGAGCCTCCGAATACGTCAGCGTGTCGAAGCGATGGGCATCGGGGTTCTTGTTCGGATCATCGTCATAGACGCCGTCCACACCGTTCTTCGCGACGAGGAGTTCATCGCAGTGGATCTCCAGGGCTCGCTGCGCGGACACGGTGTCAGTCGAGAAATACGGCAGGCCCGCACCGGCACCGAAGACAACGACGCGTCCCTTCTCCAGGTGACGAATCGCTCGCAACGGGAGGTACGGCTCAGCGACCTGAGCCATCGTGATCGCCGTCTGCACGCGAGCCGGAATACCCGACTGGTCGATAAAGTCCTGAAGTGCCAGGGCGTTCATCACTGTGCCGAGCATGCCCATGTAATCTGCACGCGAACGCTCAAGGCCCTCGCGGGCCAGCTGCGCACCGCGGAAGAAGTTACCGCCGCCCACGACGATCGCGACCTGCACGCCATTACGCACTGCCGTCGCAACCTGCTCAGCGATGTTTCGGACGACCTTCGGATCCAAACCAATCGATCCACCTCCGAAGGCCTCTCCTGAAAGCTTGAGCAAAACGCGGCGGTTCGTCGACATGACGCTTCTCCTTTATGACGGCCCTGAGAGGGCGGAACGCTTAGGAACCATAGTACCTGGTAAAAGGAAAGCGGCCCCGCCGTTCGGCGGGACCGCTCCCAACTGTCAGCAAGCTGACGACGTCACCAGATCAGGCACCCACGTGCACGCGCACGAAGTTGGTGACCTTGGCGCCGGCCTCCTTGAGGACCTGGCCGACGGACTTCGAGGGGTCACGGGCGAAGGCCTGGTCAACGAGGCAGTTGTCCTTGAAGAACGCGTTCAGGCGACCCTCAACGATCTTAGGAACGATGTTGGCGGGCTTGCCTTCCTCGAGCGTGATCTTCTCGAGGGTGGCGCGCTCCTTGTCGAGCACGTCGGCCGGTACCGAATCGCGATCGAGGTAGGCGGGCATGTAAGCAGCAACGTGCATCGCGATGTCGTGGGCAACGGACTTGCCGGCGGCATCGGTGACGACGAAGACGCCAACCTGCGGGGGCAGGTCAGGGTTGGTCTGGTGCAGGTAGAGGTCGACGTTCTCGCCCTCGACGCGCACGATGCGACCAACCTGGAGCTTCTCGCCGATGATGGCGGCGAAAGCATCCAGACGATCCTTGACGGTGCCCTCGCCCATGGGGGCGGCGAGCAGCGCGTCCAGGTCGGCAGCGCCGGACGCAACGGCGGCAGCCAGGACCTCGTTGGAGAAGTCGATGAACTTCTGGTTCTTGGCGACGAAGTCGGTCTCCGAGTTGACCTCGACCAGCACGCCGACGGTACCGTCGGTCTGAGCGGCCAGCAGGCCCGCGGAGGCCTGGCGGCCCTCGCGCTTGGACAGGGACTTCAGGCCCTTCAGGCGGATAATCTCGAGAGCCTTCTCGGCGTCGCCGTTGGCCTCGGTCAGAGCCTTCTTAACATCCATCATGCCGGCGCCGGTCTGCTCACGCAGCGCCTTCACATCTGCAGCGGTGAAATTCGCCATCGGATGATTCCTCTCAGTAAAAAGTTCAGTCCTGCTTGGTGGCCGACTCTTCGGCAACCTCGGCGGCGGCAGCTTCGTCAGCCTGAATCTCGCCCTCGAGGAGCTCGCGCTCCCACTCGGCCAGCGGCTCAGCGGCGGTCTCTTCGCCCTTGCCCTTACGGACATCGGAGCGGGCGATGAGGCCCTCGGCGACGGCGTCGGCGATCACGCGGGTCAGCAGGGAGACGGCGCGGATGGCGTCGTCGTTGCCGGGGATGCGGTAGTCGACCTCGTCCGGATCAGCGTTGGTGTCGAGGATGGCAACGATCGGGATGTGCAGCTTACGAGCCTCGGAGACCGCGAGGTGCTCCTTCTTGGGGTCGACGATCCACACGGCCGAGGGAACCTTGGCCATGTCACGGATGCCACCGAGCGTGCGCGAAAGCTTGTCCTTCTCACGGCGCATCATGAGCAGTTCCTTCTTGGTGTGACCGGAGGCGGCCACATCGTCGAAGTCGATCTGCTCGAGTTCCTTCAGGCGCTGCAGACGGGTGGCAACGGTCGAGAAGTTGGTGAGCATGCCGCCGAGCCAACGGTGGTTCACGTAGGGCATGCCGACGCGCTGGGCCTGCTCGGCCACGGCTTCCTGGGCCTGCTTCTTGGTGCCGACGAAGAGCAGGGTGCCACCGTGGGCGACGGTCTGCTTCACGAAGTCGAAAGCGATGTCGATGTCAGCAATGGTCTGCTGCAGGTCGATGATGTAGATGCCGTTGCGCTCGGTGAGGATGAAGCGCTTCATCTTCGGGTTCCAACGGCGAGTCTGGTGACCGAAGTGGACACCGGACTCGAGGAGCTGACGCATGGTAACGATTGCCATGGTTCGTCCTTTCCCCGCAAGTCGCGAGTGATCAGTGGGGTTTCCCCCGGGTTATCGGTTTGCTGTGCGCGTAACGCACCCTGGTGCCATGACCGGCGACCATCCCCGAAGGGACCGAAGCCGCCGCGCCTCGCTTCCCTGGCGGTTTCCCGTGGTCGGCGATAATGGCACGCGAAGTCACCTGCACATGGCAAGTGCCTGGCCATCTTACCTCAGGTACGGTCAATTCACCGCACCTAGAGTGATGAGACCTTGCCTAACTGGTTGTGCGGTTGACGAGGCCGAGGCAGGAGGGTGGAAACGGACCCTCCTCGCGTGTCATCCACAGGCATGTGTGGCGACCTCCGGCTATCCACAACCGTGATAAAACGACTGGATCTCGCGAAGGCGGACTCACACACTGGGGGCATGATGTTGTCGTTCAGTAATCGCGCCCGGTCTCGCATGGCATGCCTTGCAGTCGTTATCACCGCCCTGTTGTGTGCGGCGTATCCTCCCAAGGCCGTTGGGACGACACAGGAAGACCGTTGGCAGTGGCCGACGGGAGCGCCTGTCCCGGTTGTCGAAGGGTTCTCCCCGCCGGCTCACGATTGGTTGCCCGGGCGGCGGGGAGTCACGTTGCGCTATCCAGCTCCATCCGCGGTCTACGCCTGTGCACCGGGGACGGTCACCGTCGCTGGTCCAGTCGCAGGCCGTGGGGTCATTTCGATTCACCACAGCGTACGTGGCCGCGATGTCTGGTCGACGTACCTACCTGTCACTCCCACCGTCACTGTCGGCGATCACGTCGAGAAGGGGGACGTTATCGGCGTCGTTGAGGCAGACTCGCAGACGCTGCACTGGGGCGTTAAAACAGGGCGACGTACCTACATCGACCCAATCCGCCTGACAATCGGGCGCCCGCATCTACTCCCCTGGGACGAGGCCACGGCCGGGTAGGGGCATCACGGAGTCCATCTAAGTGCAGGCGGAGCACGCTGAGCGGGTGACACCTCGCCCCTTACGCTCGCGGGTGCGCCCGCTGGTAAATCGCACTCAGCCGCGCGGTATCCACGTGGGTATAGCGCTGCGTGGTCGAGAGTGACGAATGCCCGAGCATCTCCTGGACGGCACGCAGATCGGCCCCACCCTGCAGGAGGTGGGTCGCCGTCGAGTGCCTCAGCCCATGGGGTGCAATGTCGTGAACACCGGCGCGCGCAGCCATCTTGTGCACCATTGAACGCACAACACGCGGGTCGATGCGACCGCCCTTCTCTCCAAGGAAGAGGGCGTTACCGCTCCCCTCCCTCACCAACTGCGGCCGGCCTCGGACGAGCCAGTGATCGAGGGCTTGCCCTGCCGGAGGCCCATACGGAACCACGCGCTCCTTATTTCCTTTACCGACGACGCGTACGGTGAGTGCGTCACGGTTCAACGACGACATGTCGAGGGCGCAGACCTCGGAAACTCGCAGGCCACAGGCATAGGTCAGCTCGAGGATCGCCCAATTACGTACCTGCGACGGCCCGCCCATCTTGGCTTCGTCGCGAGCGGTGTTGAGGAGCACCCGCGCGTCCGATTCGTCGAGGGGGGAAGGCAGGCGCTGATCGGCACGCGGCGAGGACAGCAGCGCAGCCGGGTCACGCAGGAGGATCCCTTCTCGCAGCGCCCACGCAGTGAAATTGCGAACCGCAGCGGTGTGGCGCGCGATTGTCGACCGCGCGCCCCCCGCCGCAAGCGTCTGAGCGAGCCACGAGCGAATAGCGCGTTGCGTCAGCACCTCACGCAGCCGCTCGGGCGACGCCTCCTCCTCGAGGGACACAAACTCCATCAGCGAACGCAGGTCGGCGCGATACGCGCTGATCGTATGGGGACTCATCCGTCGTCCGAGGCGCAAATACTCTTCCCAGCGCTCCCCCGCAGTGCGTGTCATGTGGCTATCCTACGATCTGCTTCCTCCTGCTCGCGCCCAGCCACGCGTCGATCCCGACACGAGGCCCGCGACAGACAGATCCATGAGTGCGCGACTGACCTCCGCGCGTGAGAGACCCGCCGCAATGCAGATCGCTTCAACCGACGACGGCGCACGTGCGGGAAGCGCTTCCCACACTCGGCGCTGTATCGGTTCCAGGGCAGCAATACCCCTATCCTCTTCGATGGGCATTCCGAAGAGAGGTTCCGTCCCTTCGACACTGACGGGACGCACTAGTTCGAGGGCATCGCGACCATCGCGAATAATCGTCGCGCCGTTGCGAGCCAGTTCCAGGCAGCCGACTGACATCGGTGCATCAACCGGGCCGGGTACCGCGCCGAGTTCCCGGCCGTATTCCATCGCGCGGCGCGCCGTCGCAAGGGCGCCCGAACGCGCTCCGGCCTCGACGACGACGGTTGCCGCGCTCCACGCCGCGATGAGCCTGTTACGGGTGAGGAAACGCCACTTCGCGGGCCTGGCAGTCGGAGCAACCTCAGAGATGAGAGCGCCTCCCGCCTCGACGATGGCTCGGAAGTCGCTCCCGTGAGCAGCCGGGTACGGATTGGATACTCCACCCGCAAGAACGCAGATCGTGCGCCCATGCGCGGACAGTGCCCCACGATGGGCCTCAATATCAATCCCAATCGCGCCCCCGGAAACAACCGTGACCCCGGCAGAGGCGACGTATGCCGCCATGTTGCGGGCATGGCGGTTTCCCGCACCGGTGGACGCACGCGCGCCCACGACAGACAGGTAATCACCCATACGGGCAGCCTCGGGGAGCACCCCCAGGTACCACAGGCCCATCGGCTCCTCCTCGCCCAGACAGACAAGCTGTTCCGGCCATCGAGGATCGCCGGGGATGAGAAATCCCCCACCTGTGCGTGCGACACGTTCGAGCTCGACATCGATATCGACGGCCAGGGCACGCTCACGCCACCTGCCCCACTGCGTCAACCAATCAACCTTCGGGTACCCGACGAGCTGTTCCGGCACGCCGACCCACCTTTTCTGTAACCAGTCACGACCCCCGCGGTCGCCCAACGCGCGACGGACCACCCGGGCGCAGGGGTCGGCCGGCTCAGCAACGGCCGACCACCAAGCGGCCTCCCATAGTTCTGTCTCATTCATAGTGATCTGCTCCATTTCGCAGCTGCTGCGCTGCAACGATGTGGTCAAACGTGGGGCGCGCCGCCCCATCAAGGTCGGCAAGCGTCCATGACAGACGCAGCATCCGGTCCACCCCTCGCATTGAGGAGTGCCCCGATTCAACAAGCCGATCGAGTTCATTCATCAGCGATGTCTCGATGCCCGAGTGGTGGCGTAGCCACGCCCCGGGAAGCTGCGCGTTGAGCGTCCACGGAGTCCCCTCAAGACGCCTCCGCGTCCTCGCACGTGCCTCGATGACGCGCTGCCGAATGGACTCGGAATCGACCATCGTGGTCGCCGCCATATCCGCGCGGCTCGGCGTGTGCACATCTATTCGTATGTCCATACGGTCGAGCAGCGGACCCGACAAGCGCGCCAGGTAGCGCCTCCTATTGATGGATGAACACGTGCAGCGACGGCCGCCGCTTCCGCCGCCGCACGGGCACGGGTTCGATGCCATCACGAGCTGGAACGACGCCGGATAGCGTGCTTGAACCCCCGAGCGATGCAGGTGAATCGCACCGGATTCCAGCGGCTCGCGAAGCGAGTCGAGCACGGAGGGCGCAAACTCCGCGGCCTCGTCAAGAAAAAGAATCCCGCCGTGAGCGAGGGAGGCAGCCCCGGGGACGAGAGTACGGGTTCCTCCCCCAATGAGCGCCGGCATCGTCACACTATGGTGCGGGGCCTGAAACGGGGGCCGCTTCATAAGAGACATGCCGGTAGGAAGCAACCCCGCAACGGAATGCAACGACGTCGTCACGAGCGCGGTATCAGCATCCAGGTCCGGAAGAATCGTCGGAAGTCGGGAGGCAAGCATCGTTTTACCCGCTCCGGGCTCACCGAGGAGAAACACGTGATGTCCACCGGCCGCGGCAACTTCCAACGCCGAAATCGCCTCCGGTTGTCCGCGCACATCCGACATGTCGAGCGCCAGCGAAGCGGCCTCCTGCTCGACCTCGCGGCGTATCCCGAGCCGCCCATGGAACGGTGCCTTGACAGCATCACCCCCGGCCCACGCGACGAGGTCGGCGAAATGGGAGAAGTCAAGGACCTCTATGCCACTGACCAACCGTGCTTCCTGGGCACACGCCGTCGGCACAATCACCCGTCGCACACCCAAAGAACGCGCGGCCAGCACGGCAGGCAAAACCCCTCGAACCGGTTGAATGCTTCCATCGAGGGCAAGCTCTCCCACGAGAACCGCATCCTCAAACGCGGCGGGAGACACAAGACCGGTGGCCAACGCGACGGACGCTGCAATCGACAGATCGAAAGCAGATCCCGACTTCGGGATACCAGCCGGAGAGAGGTTGACGGTAATTCTTTGATCCAGCACGTCCAATCCGCATGACTCGAAAGCCGCGCGCACACGATCACGTGCCTCACGGACCGAGGTATCGAGCAACCCCACGAGCGTAAACGCCACCAGTCCAGCGCCCGCATAGGTCTCCACATCTACCAGATGTCCCTCGATGCCGACGACGCTCATCGAATACGTGCGAGCAAGACCCGGCCCGTTCATTGCACACCCCTCAACCAGGTCACCTGCGCGCCCAGAGCGCGAAGGTCCACTGCCTCGTCCATGGGCGCAGGCCAGGCGCTCAGCGTCCTCGCGTCCACCGTGATCGCAACGACATCAATGCGCACGCGGGAGGACAGAGGCCCATGAGCGCGACACCACGCGCCTGTCAGCGCGCGGAGCCTGGCCACCTTACGCGGATCGATCGATGCGAGCGCACTTCCGTGACTGCGCCCCACCCTCGTGCGTACCTCCACCACCACGGTCCACGACCGCCGTGGATCAGCATCGTCTCGCGCAATAATGTCAAGCTCTCCCCGGCGACCGTCCCGCCAGTTCGATTCGAGAATGCGCAGACCTTTCTCTTGCAGCAGCAAACGGGCGGTATGTTCACCCGCAGCGCCTAACGCCCGACGATCGGGCCGCATGTTGCATCCCATCACGGATCACCTCCGCACCCACAGTGCTCCCTGCAGGAAGGACACAACAACGCGAAAACCGCCCCCTGTGGATAGGGGACGGTGTGCGACAAGGCCTGTGGATAACTGCGCGCCTCGGCGTCGTCGACGGTTAGGGGATGTCGAGCTCCGGCTTCGAAAGCTCCTCGACATTCACGTCTTTGTACGTGACGACGCGCACCGAACGCACGAAACGGGACGAACGGTAGATGTCCCACACCCAGGCATCGCTCAGCGTCAATTCAAAGAAGACATCCCCGCCGACCGGGCGAGCCTGCACATCAACGTGATTGCACAGGTAGAAACGCCTCTCGGTCTCAACCACGTACTTAAACAATCCGATGACATCGCGGTACTCCTTGAAGAGTTCCAACTCCAGATTGTTTTCGTAACCTTCGATTTCTTCGCTCACGCACCCATCATGCCGGGCCGCGCCCCAGGCGGCGTGGTGCCACCCCGGGCGCGCCCTACTTTGTGGCCTGCGTCGGCATCTTCCACGAGCGGCGGTGATAATCCGAGACGCCTAGTTCACCAATAGCGCGTGCGTGCGCGGCAGAACCGTAACCCTTGTTCGAGGCCCATCCGTATCCGGGATCATCGAGCCCCTGCATCAGGTGATCACGTGCAACTTTCGCAAGAACGGAAGCGGCGGCCACAACCGCGCAGGAAGCATCAGCCTTCACCTGCATGTGCACGGGAAGTTCACGCCCGAAAGGATCCTCGGGACCATCGAGCGCTCCGAAGAGGTCATCCGGGGCCGACAGCCAATTGTGGGACCCGTCCAAGAGGACGCCACCGGGGACGAGGCCCCGGTCAGCGACGTCGGCAAGCGCGCGGTGCCCGGCGAGCCGGAGCGCAGCAATGATGCCCCATTGATCGATCTCCTGCGCGGACGCGTAGCCGACGGATGATGCGAGTGCCCACGAGCGCACAGGTTCAACGAGCGCCTCGCGCCTGCGCGGCGTGAGTGCCTTGGAATCTGTCAGCCCCTCGGGCACGGGTGCTGCATCAATGCCAATGAGCGCAACGCCGACAGCGACAGGGCCAGCGAGGGCTCCGCGACCCACCTCGTCCATGCCAGCGACGACACCCCAGCGCCTGGCCAGGGAGACCTCCAGCTCACGGGACGCGGTTGTCATGACGCAGAAGGAACGGAGGCAAAAACCTCGTGATGCGCGATGTCGGTCGTCCAGCGAGACGTCGGCCAGATAACGGCCTGGACGGTGCCCACAACCGAGGAGACCGGCACGTAGGGTGACTGACCAGAGCCCATGTGATAGCGAGAGTCTGCGGAATTGGAGCGGTTATCACCCATCACCCACAGGTGTCCCTCAGGAACGACTACGTCGAAGGTGCGTTCACCACAGGGGACCTGGCCGTCGGGAACATAGGTCTCATCCAGTTCGACCCCGTTGACGCTGACCTTGCCGGTCGCGCTCGTGCAGGTGACGTGGTCTCCACCAACGCCAATCACACGCTTGACGAGAGTCTGTTCGCCACCGCCTGGGACAAAGCCCGTGAATTCGCCAAGCCGACGCAAAACAGAAGGCGCAGTCGTCTCCGACGATCCGAGCCAGCCGAGTGTGTCATCGAAAACGATGACGTCTCCGCGCTGAACATTCGACGTCAACGCGTCAATACGCGAGACAGCAATCCGGTCATCCTCAACGAGCGTGTTGTGCATGGACGGAGAGGGAATCCAGAACACCTGCACGATGAAAGCACGCAGGAGCGAGGAGATAACGAGGGCAACGACGATAATCACGAGAATCTCGCGTAGCCACACGAGCGGGTTACGCCGCGCGCGGGCTTCCGCACGGTCACGATCCCGGAGCGAAGGCGCATGCAACGGTCCGAGCGTCGGGCCTGCAGTCGGGGTCATGCAATCTCCTTGTCGTTACGTCAACTATCCCAGGATACGGCGAGGCCCGACACCGGCGCGCGGTGTCGGGCCTTTCCGTGAAAAATGCCAAGGCTTGTGCCCGGCCGGCCTCACTCGGCCTTGCCGGAACGGTGCTCCTTGATCTTCGCGGCCTTGCCGTGACGCTCACGCAGGTAGTAGAGCTTGGCGCGGCGCACGTCGCCCTTGGTGACGACCTCGATGTGGTCGATCGTCGGGGCGTGAACAGGGAAGGTACGCTCAACGCCAACACCGAAGGAAACCTTGCGGATGGTGAACGTGGAGGACACACCGTGGCCGCGACGCGCGATCACGACGCCCTGGAAGACCTGGATACGAGAGCGGTTGCCTTCGATAACCTTGACGTGCACCTTGAGGGTGTCACCGGCTCGGAACGAGGGGATGTCATCGCGCAGCGATGCCGCATCAACGGCGTCCAGCTTCTGCATTTCTTCTCCTTGACGCATCTGCCGCAGGTCGGAAGCGCCTGGTTGGGCGGGTCTTGCCCGCTCATCTGACGTGTGATCGTGCGCCTCGGTGTCCCCCTGCGGCAGGATGAACCGCGCACAATCCCCGCTATTATCCCACAGCCTCGAGCAGATCTGCCAGTGCGCCGCCGCATTATGCGGTGAGATCACGCACCATGACGACGTCGTAGTTGCGAACGCCTCCCACATCAAACGTACGGCTCGAGCGTTTGCGGAAACTATGGCGTTTGTAGAAGGCCTGTGCGGACTTGTTGCCACGGTTAGTGCCCAGGACGATGGACATGTGCCCTGCCTCGCCTGCGTCGGCGACGGCTCGTTCGATCAGCGCATCGGCGATACCGCTCCCCCGCCACTCCTCGCCCACGTAGCACTTGGACAGGTAGGCACTGCCTTCCTCGACGCGCCCGGGGCGCACAAGATCACCGGGCAGCGCGTGGGCACCAACGTGGGTCAGCACATAACCGACGAGCGCGCCCTCGACCTCCGCAACAAAAAGCCGATGCTCATCGGGCGAGGAGATGACAGCCGCAAAGACGGTCGGCGACAGCTGCGTCGCGATGTGTTCCTCAATCGCTTCAGCCGGGAGGGAGGAAGGGCACGCATCCGGGAAGGTACGCGCAGCAAGCTCGCTGACAGCGGCGGCATCGTCGGGCCTTGCGAGGCGCACCTGAACGCGATGCGCCGTTCCGTCACGGGTGTAGGCGACGCCGCAGGACGCGAGTGCCGCGCGATCCTCACCCGTCAGCGACGAGGCATCCAACGACAGCGCGAGATCGGGCCGAATCCGCGCGGTTTTCTCTATCGCGCGGTCACGACGCCAGCGTTCGATCGCGGCGTGGTTGCCACCGAGGAGAACTTCCGGAATCTCGAGGGAACGAAAGTCGCGCGGCTTCGTGTACACGGGATACTCGAGCAACCCCGCTCCCGAGTGCGACTCTTCGACAAGCGACTCCGGGTTGCCCATAAAGCCGTCGAGGAGACGCGCAACCGCCTCGGTCAGGACCATTGCCGCAACCTCACCGCCGTTGAGGACGTAGTCACCAATGGAAAACTCGACAACCTCAACCCCCGCGCCTCGGTAATGCTCAGCGACGCGCGCATCGATGCCCTCGTAGCGTCCGCAGGCGACGATGATCTGGTCGGCGTGCGCGAGGTCCTCCACTCGGGCCTGCGTGAGCGGCGTGCCCGAAGGCGTTGGGATCGCGAGGACACGCCTCGGCGAGGCCGGGGCCCCTTCGTCGCGACGCTCCGGAAGCGGAACGGAGAGCACCTCGTCCAAGGCGCGGGCCCACACGTCCGCGCGCATCACCATGCCGGCGCCGCCACCGTACGGGGTATCGTCGACGCTGCGATGCTTGCCCGTGGCCCAGTCGCGCAAGTCATGCGCCTGCAGGTCCACAAGACCCGTCTCTTCCGCTTTGCCCATCAAGGACAGTCGGAGAGGCGCGAAGTAGTCGGGAAAGATAGAGATGAGATCGAAACGCACGAGCTCAGCAACCTTCGCGCTCCGACACAGCATCATCATCAAATAGCCCCGGAGGGGCGTCGATGATGACAACGCCCCCCTCAACGTCGACAGTCGGGACGAGGGCCGTCACGAAAGGCACCATAACGGTTCCACGCTCCGTGGCCACGAGGAGGAGATCCTGCGCGGCACCGGGCGTCAACCCACTCACTGTCCCGAGGACATCTCCGGACGGAGTGCGCGCCTCAAGCCCCTTGAGCTCATGCGGATACCACGCATCCTCCTCCGGATGAGCATCGACGAGCAGGCGCGCGCCACGCAGGGCCTCGGCCTCCTCACGGGAATTGCATTCCTCAAACGAGGCGAGCACGCGCTCCTTGTGGACACGAACGCTCCTCACCGTGAGGTGGCGCTTCTCCCCCGCAACATCCAACCGGGCACCGGGTGCCAGGACCTCGGGGTCATCACTGCGCACGTCCACGATAACCTCTCCACGCAGGCCATGGGCGGGGCCGACAATAGCGGCGGTAAGCTGCATATGTTCTCCTCACGATGAACGGGGACTCCCCCGAAGGATACAACGAAGGGGCCCGGCAGTGCCGGACCCCTCCGTGACGTGTGCGAGTCTTACTCGCGATCCGTGTCGACGACGTCAACGCGGACAGTGCCACGCGTGGACAGCGCACCCATGACGGTGCGCAGCGCGCGAGCCGTCCGACCGCCGCGTCCGATGACGCGCCCGAGATCCTCGGGGTTCACGCGAACCTCGAGAAGCTGGCCACGTCGCATGGAACGAGGCGTCACCTCGACATCTTCGGGGTGGTCAACGATGCCGCTGACCAGGTGCTCCAACGCGTCGGCGAGCATGCTCAGGCATCCTCTCCGGCGGCCTCTTCGGAAGCCTTCTCGGCGGCCTCGGCCTCAGCAGCGGCTGCGGCAGCGGCGGCCTCTTCCTCGGCCTTCTTGGCGGAAGCAGCGGCCTTGGACTTCTCGGCAGCAGCCTCGGCGTCCTTGATGGCCTGCTCGGCCTGGGCGGCCTTGTCGTTCTCGGAGACCTTCACGCGGGAAACCGCGTCGGCCTTACCGTTGAACTTGGCGATGTCACCGGTCAGGACCAGCAGGTTGCGGACCTGGTCGGAGGGCTGAGCGCCAACACCGAGCCAGTACTGGGCGCGCTCAGAGTCGATGCGGATGATCGACGGGTTGGGCTGAGGATCGTAGTAGCCGACCTCTTCGATGACGCGGCCGTCACGCTTCTTGCGCGAATCGACGACGACAACACGGTACTGGGCAGCGTGGATCTTACCCACGCGCTTCAGGCGAATTCGAACTGCCACTTGAGTGGTCTCTCCATTTCAGATTGGTGTGGACCGTTGCGTCCCAAGGTGGGAAACACAGGGGTCGCATTGGACCGGGACACGACGATGCGCAGTGAGAGGGTCTACGAACCGCCGGGTACAGCTAGCGATTATGCCATATTTCGCATCGATATCCCAAGCCGGGGACGTGCGCGGCGTCGCATGAGTCGGTTAATTCCATCACGCCGGGCGCTCAGGCGGAGGTTCGCTCCCACGCAGTGCTTCCTCCCAGCGTGACGCGAGAGGGCCTCGACAACGCGAGGGGATCGATCCTCGGGTCCTCATTCAGGAGGAGAAAATCGGCGGGGCCGCCCTCGACGAGGCCGGGGTATCCCAGGTAGCGTTGACTCACCCATGTGGCTGCATCGATGGTGAACTGAGCGGGCGCTCCCCACTGATGCCAGAGCGTGAGTTCGCCGACGATAGTTCCATGATCCTGGTAGCCGCCCGAATCCGTTCCCATCAGCAATAGAACTCCCGCGTCCACGAGCATCTCAAAGTGCTCACGGCGCGTCTCGTACATGCCCCGCATCGTCGCGGCGTAGACGGGATACTTCTGCCCCGCCTGCGCGGCAAAGTCCTTGAAGAGCTCTACCTGTCGGAGGGTGGGCGTCACCGCGATGCCGCGCGTGGCAATCTCAGCTGCCTGATCCGCATCGATTCCGCTTCCGTGTTCGATATCGTCAACACCGGCCTCGATCAGCGAATCGATGACACGATGAGAGAACGCGTGTACGGCGACCCTCGCTCCGGCCTCGTGAACGGCGCACACCGCGTCACTCAGGACTGAGGGTTCCCACAAGGGCATGAGGTCCGAGTCGGCTCCGGCGCTGCGATCGATCCAGTCGGCGACGATCTTCACCCAGCCATCGGAGGTTCGCGCCATCGAGGTGAGGACCTCGGGAAGCTCACGCTGATCCTCAACGTCAAGCGGCAGATCACGCATGTAGCGCTTCGGGCGCGCGACGTGGCGACCACAGCGGATCAGATGCAGGCCGGTAGCGCGAGCCGCAGGCGAGTTGTCGAGGGGCACGCCGCAGTCGCGCACAACCGTCACGCCGCTCGCAAGCGTTGCTCGTGCTTGCTCCGCCATCTCGGATTCGGACACCGAACCCGTTGCCGAGTATCCGATATGACAGTGGGTATCGACCATGCCGGGGACGATGAAACCGACCGAGGGCGCGGTTTCCTCGTCGCCCACACGGCGGATCACTCCGCCGTCGACACGCCACGTGCCGTGCACCCACTGTGGGCGTTCGGACTCGTTTTCCGCCCACAGGGCGAGCCCGGAGAACTCCATGCTCAGAGTTGGCCGAGCATGCGCTTGACGTCGTCCGGCAGATCGTCGATGGTCGGACGCGGAGCGGGAGCCTCCTGGGCGACGCCGAAGGACGAACCCTTGGGCGCGCTGCGCTCCGACGGAGGCAGCATGGCCTCAAGCTCCTGCTGGCGGCGCTTCGCGGGATTACCAGAACGCGCGCTCTTCTTCATGCGCGCACGCTGAGCCTGCGCCTTACGGGCGTTAGCCTTCTGCTTAGCCTTACCGCCGCGTCCGGGCAGCGCACCCATGCCGGGCACGCCGCCGCCCATCTGCCCCATCTGCGCCATCATCTCGCGCGCCGCCTCGAAGCGCTGCACGAGCTGATTCACCTCGGTGACCGTCGTGCCAGAACCACGGGCGATACGCGCACGACGCGAACCGTTGAGGATCGAGACATCCTCACGCTCGGCGGGGGTCATCGAGCGGACGATGGCCTCGACGCGATCCACCTCGCGCTCATCAAAGTTTTCGATCTGCTCGCGCATCTGCGCGGCACCCGGGATCATGCCGAGCATCTTCTTCATGGAGCCCAGCTTCTTGATCTGCTGCAGCTGGCTCAGGAAGTCAGCGAGGGTCAGCTGGCCGGCCATCGCCTTAGCCGCGACCTTCTCCGCCTCCTCGGCATCCATCTTCTTTTCGGCCTGCTCGATGAGGGTGAGAATGTCGCCCATGTCGAGGATGCGTCCCGCCATACGGTCGGCGTGGAAGCGCTCGAAGTCGTCGAGGCCCTCACCCGTCGACGCGAAGAGAATCGGCGCACCCGTCACGCCGCGCACGGACAGTGCGGCACCGCCACGCGCGTCGCCATCCAGCTTCGACAGGACAACGCCCGTAAAGCCGACGCCGTCACGGAAAGCCGTGGAGGTGGAGACCGCGTCCTGACCGACCATGGCGTCGAGGACGAACATGATCTCGTGCGGATTCACAGCATCGCGGATCGCGATCGCCTGGTCCATCATCTCCTGGTCAACACCGAGGCGACCGGCCGTATCGACGATGACCACGTTAATGCCGCTCTGGCGTGCGAACTCGACGCCGCTTCGCGCAACCTCGACGGGGTCACCGACACCGTTGCCGGGCTCGGGCGCCCACACCTTGACGCCGGCGCGCTCGCCAACGACCTGCAGCTGCTGGACAGCGTTGGGGCGCTGGAGATCGGAGGCGACGAGGAGGACGGTCTTACCTTCCTCACGCAGCCACTTGCCGAGCTTGCCCGCCAGCGTGGTCTTACCGGCACCCTGAAGACCCGCGAGCATGAAGACCGTGGGACCAGACTCGGCGAAGGTCAGCTCACGCGTCGCGCCACCGAGGATCTCGACGAGTTCCTCGTGGACGATGGAAACAACCTGCTGGCCCGGGTTGAGAGCCTTCGAACGGGCCGCGCCGTAGGCCTTTTCACGCACCTGCGTGGTGAACTGACGAACGACGGGGAGCGCGACATCGGCGTCGATAAGCGCGCGACGGATGTCGGAAATCGCGTGATCAACGTCCGACTCGGTCAGGACGCCGCGGCTGCGCAGGCTGCGGAAGGACTGGGTCAGGCGATCTGACAGGTTTCCAAACACGTGTTTACTCCCAAGATGGCGGCTGTACTAGGCACAGGTTAGCGCACCTCGGCCCCGGGAGTCTCCTCACCGGGGCCGAGGTGCGCGTCATGAGTGGAGGGTTCAGCCCTGCGCGCAGCCCACGATCGCGTCGACGAAGCCCTGCGGATCGAAGGGAGCGAGATCGTCCGCGCCCTCGCCAAGGCCGACGAACTTCACGGGCACACCCAGCGCACGCTGGACGGACACGACGATACCGCCCTTGGCCGAGCCGTCGAGCTTCGTGAGCACGATGCCGGTCACGCCGGTAGCCTCGGCAAACACCTCGGCCTGCTTCATGCCGTTCTGACCGGTGGTGGCATCGAGGACGAGGAGGACCTCGGAAACCGGTGCCTGCTTGGCCATGACGCGCTTGATCTTGCCGAGCTCGTCCATCAGCGTGGACTTGTTCTGCAGGCGACCCGCAGTATCGACGAGGACAACGTCAACGTCACGCTCAACACCCTCGCGCACGGCCTCGAAGGCGACGGAAGCCGGGTCAGCCCCCTCGCGATCGCTGCGCACGACGTCCACGCCCACGCGCTCGCCCCACGTGGCAAGCTGATCGGCGGCAGCAGCACGGAAGGTATCAGCAGCACCGAGGATCACGGACTTGTCTTCCGCGACGAGGATTCGAGCCAGCTTGCCGACGGTCGTGGTCTTTCCCGTGCCGTTCACGCCCACCATGAGGACAACGGCAGGCTTGGTGGCACCATCAACCTCGGGGCGCTCGAGGTTGAGGGAGCGATCCATGTCGGGACCAACGAGAGCGAGGAGCTCCTCGCGCAGAATGTCACGGATGCGCGCCTCGTCCGTGACGGACTCGACGGCAACACGGCGCTTGAGGGCCTCCATCAGCGTGTCGGTTGCTTCGAGGCCGAGGTCGGCAATGAGGAGCGATTCCTCGATCTCCTCCCAGTCAGCAGCGCTGAGCTGTCCTCGGCTGAGAACACCGAGGATGGCACGCCCCAGCGAACCGGAGGATGCAAGACGTTCACGCAGGCGCTCCATGCGGCCGCGCACGGGTTCGGGGCGTTCGATAGACGAGGCCGGGGCGGCGGGTGCCTCAGAGGGTTCCTCGGAGGTCGACACAGGTGTATCAGACGGGCCAGCGCGAGGCTCATCGCCGCCTTCTTGCGGGGCAGAAGCGGGCGCGTCGCCGGGTGCTTCGGCCGGAACCTGGGGCTCAACGGGGATACTGACGTCGTCCGTGGAGCGGCGCTTGGAACTGACGGCGATGCGGATGAGCACACCGATCAGCACAGCGACCAGCAGGCCGATAACGACCGCCCACGGTGACTGGAGAGTGGAAATAAAAGCGTCCATAGGGTCATTATCCCCTATGGACGCTCTTCACCGAAAACCTGAGTGCGGCATCACTACCTTAGGACTGCGCCGACTCCTGCGCGGAGGCATGACCCCCGTCGGAGCCCCGACGGCCGCGATCAAAGCGTTCACTCACGCGGCCGGTGACCGTCTCCAGCCGATCGATGCCCGGCAAGCGGTCAGCGTCGAAGTATGCGCTCCGCGAGTCAGCATTTTGAAGGAGAGACTGCAGGGAAGCTGTCCGCGGCACCACGGGACCATCGGGGGACGTCGAGGCGCGCTTGGGAAGCGAATGATGAGTCTTCACCTCGTCCGCGATTTCTTCGCTCTCTCGCTTGATGACACCCTTCCACTCGTCCGCGCTACGACGAGACAGAGCCAGCACCGCCACGACACCACCGGCGACGGCGAGGACAAGAACGACAGTCACGACAAGAATCAACGCACCCTCAAGCATGTCATCATCCTGCCCTATCGGACCCCGCTGTGCGATGGAGCCACCCGAGCAAACGAGCTTTGTGACGATATTGTCATGGGGGCCAGGAACGTTTGTTCCCAGCCCCCATGCATGACGCTTGCGCGTCAGTCGAGGTAATCGCGCAGCACCTGCGAACGCGACGGATGGCGCAGCTTCGACATCGTCTTGGACTCGATCTGGCGGATACGCTCGCGCGTCACGCCGTAGACCTTGCCGATCTCGTCGAGGGTCTTCGGCTGACCATCGCCCAGACCAAAGCGCATCGACACGACGCCCGCCTCACGCTCGGAGAGCGTATCCAGCACGTGGTGCAGCTGCTCCTGCAGCAGGGTGAAGGACACCGCATCCGCCGGGACGATAGCCTCGGAGTCCTCGATCAGGTCACCAAACTCGGAGTCGCCGTCCTCACCCAGAGGCGTATGCAGCGAAATCGGCTCGCGGCCGTACTTCTGCACCTCGACAACCTTTTCGGCCGTCATGTCGAGTTCCTTGGCCAGCTCCTCAGGCGTGGGTTCGCGACCAAGGTCCTGCAGCATCTGGCGCTGAACACGGGCCAGCTTGTTGATGACCTCGACCATGTGGACCGGAATACGAATCGTGCGCGCCTGGTCCGCCATCGCTCGGGTGATCGCCTGACGAATCCACCAGGTGGCGTACGTCGAGAACTTGTAGCCCTTGGTGTAGTCAAACTTTTCCACGGCACGAATCAGACCCAGGTTGCCCTCCTGGATGAGATCCAGGAACTGCATGCCACGGCCCGTGTAGCGCTTGGCCAGGGACACGACGAGACGCAGGTTTGCCTCGAGGAGGTGATTCTTTGCTTGCTGACCATCCTGCGCAAGGAAATGCAGCTCGCGGCGCTCGCGGCTGGTCATTTCGTCGGCCTGGTTCTTCAGCTTGTACTCGGCGTACAGGCCCGCCTCGATGCGGCGGGCAAGATCAACTTCCTGCTCCGCGTTCAGCAGCGACACCTTGCCGATCTGCTTGAGGTAGTCCTTGACCGGATCGGCCGTTGCGCCGGCGACCGTCACCTGCTGAACGGGCTCGTCGGTCTCGTCGGAATCCGAGACCACGAAACCACCCTTCACGTGGATGCCAGCGTTGGTACGCTCGCGCAACGCCGCACCCTCAGCGACCTTCGGGTCTTCTTCCTCGGCCTCTTCCTCGGCGTCGGTCACATCCTCGTCGTCGGCGCCTGCCTCGAGATCCGGATCTTCCAGATCGTCGCCCGTGGGCTCGAAGTCCTCCTCGGCAGCGTCACCGAGCTCCTCGACGACAACCTCTTCGACGATTTCCTCGTCCTTCTTCTTGCGACCGCGCGGCTTCTTGGCCGCAGGCTTCTTCGCGGTCTTGTCTTCGCCGGCACCAGCCTTCTTCGCTGCCTTTTTGGCAGGAGCCTTCTTTGCGGCGGGCTTGTCGGTCTCGACGGCGTCGGCCTTCTTCGTCGTCTTCTTCGCGGGAGCCTTCTTCGCGGCCGACTTCTTCTCCTCGGCTGGTGCGCTAGCCGCGGGGGCCGTGGCCTTCTTGGCGCGCGTCGTCTTCTTCGCGGGGGTCGTCACCTCCGTGGTTTCCTCAGTCGTCGCGGAGTCCTTTGCCGAAGCGCGAGATGCACTCACACGGGTCCCTTTCATTGATGGGCATGCACAACAGAGCCGATTGCAAATCGGCATACCGTTGCCAGTCTAGTGCTTTGCTTCGTAGTTTTCCTGGCGGTAGGTGTGAGGATGCCCCGCATTGGACTCCGCTCGGAGCACAACCTCAGTTAGAGTTACCTCATGACTCTGAGCGACAGTTTCGCGACGCTGCGTCCGCACATTGACGAGGCAACGGCCTCGAGCCTCGCGCGCCTTCTGGTCCGCGCAGGCGCATCGTGCCGATCCGAGGAGTTTTCCGAGGCCGTGCTCGCGTCCGTGCGCGGTGGGAAGCGTTTTCGCGCGCTGATGGCGCATATCGGCTACTCGCTCGGGGCGGCTACCCCCCTGGAAGACGTGTCCCTCCCCCACCTCGGCGCCGCGCTTGAGCTCTACCAGGCCAGCGCTCTCGTTCACGATGACATCATCGACAAGGCAGACGAGCGTCGCGGCATCCCGACCCCTCATCGAAGCCTCGCCAACCACCATGCATCGAGGTCGTGGATCGGATCATCGAGGGACTTCGGAGCTCACGCTGCGATCCTTGTCGGGGACTTCTTGTTCTCCGCAGCGACCGCCGCCGCAGACGAGCAGGCGCTGAGGCTTGACGAAGAACGAGCGCGCGCGTTCGCGCGCCGCTTCGCCGACATGCACGCTGAAGTTGCGCTCGGCCAATACCTGGACATCGCCGCCGAGCAGACCCCGCTCGACCCCGAACGCTCGGACGTGCTCAACGTCAGTGACGCGCTGGAGGTCGCACTCCATAAGTCGGCTCATTACTCGGTCGTTCACCCGGCAATTTTGGGTGCCATCTGCGGTGCTTCCACGCTCGACGACGGCGAGGCACTCGCTCGCAGCCTCGAAGAGATCCTGACGCCCTGGGGACTGGCATTCCAGCTGCGCGACGACGACCTGGGCGTCTTCGGAGACCCCGCGGTGACCGGAAAACCCGCGGGCGATGATCTGCGCGAAGGAAAGCGCACCGTCCTCCTGGCACTCACCTGGGAGGCTTCCTCCCCCGCCGAGCGGTCCGCCCTCACCGAGGTTCTGGGGGTGGCAGAGGCATCGCCTGAGCGCCTCAGCGCGGCAACCCGCATCGTCGAGGCCAACGGTCGCGCCCCCCACGAAGCTGAGATTGCGCGCCTGGTAGCCGACGGGCACGCAGCGCTTGAGGCCTCGTCCTTCGACGACGGTGCCCGCGCCATGCTGCGCGAACTGTGCGCGATCCTCACCGCCAGGCGAGCGTGAGCCCCACCGACGCGAATCAGAAGGCCAGCGTCGAGGCGATCCGATTCACCCGGTGATGGCGCCCCGACGTCAGCGCGTCGATCGGACGCTCACCCAGCTCGTCCTGAACGGTGTAGAGCCACGCGAGCGCTTCCTCAGACGTAAACCCGTCATCCGCCAGCAGGGTGAGTGTTCCCTGCAGGAACGGGAGCGGCTCCCAGCCGTTCTCTCCCTTGATAATGATCTCTCGGGGCACGCCGCGCACGCCCGCGCCGTCGCGCGCCTCAATGAGGACTCGGTCGCGGATCAGCTGCTTGAGGCGGCGCTCCTCAATGCCGAGGAGACGGCAGACCTCGTCGGTGGAGCGCACGGTGATATCAACACTGGTCATGAGCGCAAGACTACCCCATTCATGCGCCGCACCGAGGTGGGCACTTCCGATAATTTCGCGAAAACTCCCATAGAATCGACCGAGTGAGCGACGAACAGACATTCGACCAGACCGACCCACTGATTGGGCTTCTGGTCGACGAACGATACCGAGTCACGCGTCGTCTAGCGCGTGGCGGCATGGCCACCGTGTACATCGCCCAGGACGAACGCCTTGAGCGCCCGGTCGCCCTGAAGGTCATGCACCCGCACCTCGCGGACTCCCAGGACTTCGTCGCACGCTTCCGCCGCGAGGCACGCTCCGCAGCGCGCATCGTTCATCCCGGTGTCGTCTCCGTCTTCGATCAGGGCGTCATCACCGGCCAGGGCTTCCTCGTGATGGAACTGATCGACGGAACGAACCTGCGCCAACTGCTGCGCGCACAGGGTGCCTTTACGATCCCTCAGGCACTGCGCTATACGACCGATACCCTTGAAGCCCTGCGTGCCGCTCACCGCGTCGGCGTGATCCACCGCGACATTAAGCCAGAGAACATCCTCGTTCCGACCGACGGCCCCGCGAAGGTCACCGACTTCGGCTTGGCACGCGCAGCGTCCGAGGTCTCCATGTCGTCGACGGGCAACATGCTCGGAACAGTGGCGTACATCGCGCCGGAAATCGCCACCACAGCCGAGGCCGACGCACGCTCGGATATCTACTCCGTGGGCATCATGCTGTACGAGATGCTGACCGGCGCTGTGCCGTGGGCAGGCGAATCACCGCTGCAGATCGCCACCCATCACGTCGCCGACGACGTCCCCAAGCCGTCGGCTTCCCAGCCCTGGATTCCCCGCGAAATCGACGATCTCGTCGCGGCGCTGACAGCCCGCGACCCCGCCTCGCGTCCCGCCGATGCCTCCGAAGCCATCGACCTGGTAACGCGCGCGGCCGCTGCCATACCTGCCGAGCTAGCGAATCGCCGCGCAGAAGTCGCCCCCGCCGACCGCAGCGGTGCCTCCGAGACCACCGCGCTCAATACGGAGGTGATGTCCGCGCAGTTCACGAGGCCGCTTCCTGCACCCTCAACCGTGACGACGGTCCACACCTCCGCGCCGATCCCAACGCCCGAGGAGGCGGGCACGACGAAAACGTACAAGCGTGCTGCCCTGTGGGTGAGCCTCGTCGTCCTCCTCCTCGCCGTCGCTGGCATCGGAGGCACCTGGTGGTGGACCGAATACGGCCCCGGTTCCTATCTGACGATGCCCGCTACTGACGGTCGTCCTCTCGCAGATGTTGAGACTGATCTGGGTGCGATGGGGCTTACCTTCACCGTCGAGGAGGAGTTTTCGGACGACGTAGCAACCGGATCCGTCACTCGCTCTGACCCTGAGGGCGGTGCGCCTGTCCATAAGCGCGCTGAGGTTTCGCTCCACGTCTCCAAGGGCGTCGACATGAAGAACGTGCCCGACGTGTCCGGCAAGACCCAGGATGATGCGAAGAAAGCGCTCACCGATGCAGGCCTGGCCCTCGGTGCCATAACCGATGCCTACTCCGAGGATATTCCGCAGGGACAGGTCATCTCCCAGTCCGTGCCGTCGGGCACCTCGGTGCCGCACGACAAGGCCATCGACGTCGTCCTCTCCAAGGGACGCGAGCCTCTCACCGTTCCATCCCTCAACGGGATGAGCGCGGACGCCGCAAAGAAGGCTATCGAGGGGCTCGGCCTCGTCGCAGCGCCCACCGAAGCGTTCTCCGATACGGTCGCGCAAGGTCAGGTCATCTCTCAGCAAACAGCTGAAGGAACAGTCCTGCACCGAGGCGACACCGTCGCCTACACGGTCTCCAAGGGACCCGAAAAGGTTGCTGTACCCGACGTTGTCGGCCGCCAGCGCGACGACGCCAGAGCTGCACTCGAAGCGGCCGGTTTCACCGTCCAAGAGGAGGCAATTCTCGGCGGTTTCTTCGGAACCGTCCGACAGACCGATCCCGCCGCCGGAACAATGCTGAAAAAGGGCAGCGTCGTTACGATCACGATCGTCTGACCTCGCCCGTCATAAGTATCCCCGGCCTCGTCCATAACAGACGAGGCCGGGGATACTTATGTGCGGTGAACTCACTCCTCGTGGGAGGAACCCTTCGCCAGGTACTGGGCGACCTGGAAGGCCATCTCCAGGCTCTGCTGGTGGTTCAGACGCGGATCCACGAGCGTCTCGTAACGATCACGCAACGACTCGTCATCGATGTGCTCACTGCCGCCGATCACCTCGGTGACATCATCACCGGTGAGCTCGACGTGCAGGCCGCCAGGAACAGTGCCCGCTGCCTCGTGAGCCTCGAAGAAGCCACGAACCTCATCCATGACCGTCTCAAAACGGCGTGTCTTGTAGCCGGTCGAGGACGTAATCGTGTTGCCGTGCATCGGATCGGTCATCCACGTAATCGGACGGCCATCTTCCCGCGCCGCTTCCAGCAGCGGCGGAAGCGCCTTGCGGATACGTCCGGCACCCATACGCGTAATGAACGACAGGCGCCCCTCCTCACCATCCGGGTTCAGGCGATCAACGAGCGAGAGCATCTGGTCCGGCGTGGTCGACGGACCGAGCTTGACCCCAATCGGGTTGCGAACGCGCGACAGCAGCTCGATGTGAGCGCCCTCCTCATCGCGCGTCCTCTCCCCCGCCCACAGGAAGTGGGCAGACGTGTTGTACGGCTCTCCCGTGCGCGAATCGATGCGGGTCATCGCCGACTCGTACTCGAGCAGTAATGCCTCGTGCGACGAATACAGGTCGACGTCGCGCAGCGTCTCGAAGTCGACGCCCGCGGCACCCATGAACTTAATCGCACGGTGGATGTCCTCCGCCAGTGACTCATAGCGCGCGTACGCCGGGTTCGACATGAAGCCCTGATTCCAACGGTGTACCTGACGCAGGTCGGCGTAGCCGCCCTTCGTGAAAGCGCGGATCAGGTTGAGCGTCGACGCCGCATGGTTGTACAGCGACAGAAGGCGCTGCGGATCGGGCTCGCGCGCCTCGGAGGTGAACTCGAAGGAGTTCACCGCATCGCCGCGGTAGCTCGGCAGCGTCACGCCGTCACGAGTCTCCCAATCGGAGGATCGCGGCTTGGCGTACTGACCCGCGATGCGGCCGACCTTGATGACCGGCAGAGACGCGCCGTACGTGAGCACGACCGCCATCTGCAGCAGCGTCTGAATCTTCAGGCGCACGTGATCCGCCGTCGCCTCGGCGAATGTCTCGGCGCAGTCTCCGCCCATCAGGACGAAGGCCTCGCCGCGGGCAGCCGCACCCATCCACGTGCGCAGGTCGTCAACCTCACCGGCGAACACGAGCGGCGGCTGGCGGCGCAGCTGCGCCGTCACATCACTGAGATGTTCCGCGTCCGCGTAGGTAGGCTGTTGGGCTGCGTCCAGGCCGCGCCACGTATCCCAGGGAGCACGCTCCCCGGACTCGGGTGACCACAGGCGCTCGGGGACGCGGCGGGAGCGAGGCTTACGCACAGGCTCACCGCCGCGTCCGGGAGTGATCGAAGGAATCACGCGCAGCGACTCACTCGCCAGCGGGCTCGACGGTCTGGCCGATCTCGGCCATCATCTCGACGAACCAGGGGGCGGAAATGTCGAAGGGCTTGCCGCCCGCGATGCGCGGGAACGCGATGGCCTTCAGGCGGTCGCCGTCCTCCTCGTCGTGGCCGATCACGCCGGACTCGCCCTTGAAGGCGCACTCGACGGCGAGGTCGGTCATCGACTTGATGAGGCGCAGGTCGTCGGCGTTGGCACGCGAGGAACGCGAGAAGTAGCCGGACTTCTGGACCATGACCTTCTCGGCGTCGATCTTCTCGGCGAACTGCTTGGCGAACCACTGGCCGGGGTTGATCGTGTCGAGCTTGACGTGGCCGAAGGGGTCGCGCTGGACCTCGCCGCCGGCAGCCTCGATCTCCGCGATGATCTCGGGGACGCCAGCGCCCTCGGACAGGAAGATGTTGACGTTGCCCTGCTCGTCCATGATGGCCTTGAGGCGCTTGGCCTCGGCATCCAGGTCGATCTTCATCTCGGGCAGGAAGATGGCGTGGATGTCCCAACGCTCCTTCGACAGACCGATCGAGGGCACCCACTCCTGGGTCTTGAGCCACTCGTGGTAGCGCTGCGAACCGGCGGCCGTCAGCCAACCGCAGTGGCGGCCCATGATCTCGTGGATGATGAGCATGCGGGGGTTGGAGCGGTGCTCGCCGATGATGTTCTGGGAGTACTCGGAGACCTCTTCAGCCGCGGTCCAGGCACCCAGGGACTGGCGGATCGGCACGACGTCGTTGTCGATCGTCTTCGGCAGGCCCACGACGGTCAGGTGGTAGTCGTGCTCCTCCAGGTAGGCGGCCAGGTCGGCGGCCGTCGTGTTGGTGTCGTCGCCACCGATGGTGTGCAGGACGTCAACGCCGTCAGCGCGCAGCTGCTCGGCAGCCTTCTGCAGCGGGTCCTCATCCTCGGAGACGAGGCCGCGCTCGACCAGGTTCTTCTTGTTCGTCAGCTTGACGCGGGAGTTACCGATCGGGGAGCCACCGAAGCGGTGCAGGACGGCAGCGTGCTTGCGAGCTTCCTCGTCGACCAGCACGTAGTTGCCGGTGAGCAGGCCGTGGTAGCCGTTCTGGTAAGCGATGATCTCAACCGTGGGATCAATTTCGTTGTAGCGCTCGATGAGTCCACCGACGGCGGAGGACAGGCACGGGGCGAAGCCACCTGCGGTCAGCAGGGCAACACGACGGACCGACATGAATGTCACCTTTCTCAGGTTGGTTGGGTACGGCCCCGCGCGTGCATGCGCGGTCCGCCTCACCCCGGCTGCCCGATGGGGCTGCCTAGTGCACGGGCGCGCGCGTGTGCAGGGCACAGTTCATTCTACCCGGCCCGCATCGCCTTTCGCCAAGGGCACCCGTCCCACAAACCCCGGTGCCCGAGCTAACCGTGAGATGACGGCGAGGTGCTGTTACTCCTTGTCCGAGGCCTCCTGGTCCTCGCCGCTCTCCTCCTCGGGGGCGGTGGGCACGGGGACGTTGGGAGCGGTGCGTCCGCCGGGCGCGGGGCGACCGTTGGAGGGAACCGGGCCCTCGAAGGCACCCTCGGCTGCCAGCTGCGCCTTGACATCGGCGGCGTACAGGTCGACGTACTCCTGGCCGGACAGGAGCATCAGATTATACATGATCTCGTCGGTGATCGCGCGCAGCACGTAGCGGTCCTTGTGCAGGCCCTTGTAGCGCGAGAAGTCCAGGGGCTCACCGATCACCATGCCGATGTTGGTACGCGAGGGAATCTTCTGGCCGATCGGCTGCGCGGCATGGGTGCCGATCATCGCAACGGGGATAACGGGTGCGCCGGAGAGGAGGGCAAGGCGCGCGACGCCGGTCTTGCCGCGGTAGAGGCGCCCATCGGGGCTGCGCGTTCCTTCGGGGTAGATGCCGAAGAGTTCACCGTCGCGCAGGCGCTTGAGTCCGGCGTTCAGAGCCGCTTCGGACGCGCGGCCACCGGTGCGGTCGACGGGAATGGTTCCGACGGCGCGCATGAACTCCTTCGTCATCCACCCTTTGAGACCGGTGCCCGTAAAGTAGTCGGCCTTTCCCATGAAGACGACCTCACGGTCGAGCATCATCGGCAGGAACACCGAGTCCCACACGGCATTGTGATTGGACGCGAGAATGGCGGGTCCTTCGGCTGGAATGTTCTCCTTGCCGCGGATCCACGGGTGATAGGCCGCCTTCAGAACGGGGCTGCCGGTCACCTTGAGAGCCTGATAGAACGCCACTGTCACTCCTGAAGTCTCGACGGGCGCGCGAGCGCGCGAACGAATTAGTATCAACTGTATGACGAAACAGACTCCCGTGCGCGATTGTGGGGAAACCATAACGCCCGGTGAGTCGGCCCGGCCTTTCGCCCGATCGTTGGTGTCGCAGGCGCTATCCCGGGCCTCGTCGGTGGAGCTACAGCCCAGCCTGGACGCCGTCGGCACCCCCGCCACCAGCGGACACTGGGTGGTCGTCGACCTGGAGACGACGGGGCTGGGTGCGGGCGCTGAGATTACGGAAATCGGTGCGGTGCGCGTTCGGGGCGGTGCCGTGGTGGAAGAATTTTCCTCACTCGTCAAACCTTCACGCCCCATTCCCCCGTTCATTACGTCGCTGACGGGGATCACGCCGGCGATGGTTGCACACGCAGACCCGATCGCGGCCGTCCTCGAGCGCTTCTTGGAGTGGTCTGGCCTCGGCGCGGAGGACTCCCCCATCCTCGTCGCGCATAACGCGTCTTTCGACGTGGGCTTCCTACGTCGCGCGGCCCGCGCGTCCTCGCTCCCCTGGCCTCGTGTACGCGTTGTGGACACCCTTGCCCTCGCGCGCCTCGCGTTGCCCCGCCCGCTCGTGCGCAACCACAAGCTCGCCACGATCGCTTCGTACTTTGGTACCGTCACGGTCCCCGAACACCGCGCACTCGGAGACGCCCGGGCAACCGCTGAGATCCTCCTGGGATTCATCGAACTGCTCGCAGGGGCAGGTGCCACCGACGTGGAGGACCTCGTCGCTCTCACCGATCAGGCACCCGCGCGCCGCCCCTCGACGCCGCCCTTCGTCGCGGACTTGCCCGCCTCCCCGGGGGTGTATCACTTTATCGATACGGCGGGTGACACACTCTACGTGGGATCGGCCTCGTCCCTGCGCTCGCGCGTGGGCAGCTACTACACGAAGGCCGAGAAGCGGCCGAAGGTACAGCGCATGGTCTCCCTCGCCGCGGGCGTGCGGCCCTATCCCACCGCATCCATCCTCGAGGCGAGAATCCGAGAACTGCGCGATATCAGGGAGCTAGCACCGCCCTACAATTCGGCATCGACGCGTCAGGGATCCCAGCACTGGGTCATCGCCGAGGCAGGCCGACCACGCGTCGTATCGTCCATTACGCTCGGTGATCTGCCGCACGCACTCGGCCCCTTCGGCACGCGAGCGCACGCCCTGCGGGCAGCCGGAGCGATCGAGCGCGTTTTAACGCAGGCCGAACCCGACGTTAGGTTACGCCTCCTTGACGAGGCCGTGGCTGCCTCCTCGCTCGCCGTTCCCCGCGCGCTCACCGCGCTCATGGAGAGGCTATCCACCCAGGGACTCTTTGAGCCCGCTGCGGCCGCTCGTGACGACCTCAGCGCCTACATGACGGGCGTCGAACGCGCGACAATGCGACCGATCTTGGCGGCGCCGCGCATCGTGTGGGGATCACGCAGAGACGGGGGCGAACCAGGTTGGATCCTGCACGTCGCCTCCCACGGCCGACATCTCAGTTCCGTCGTCATTCCGCCGCGTTCCGACCCGTCCCCGTGGATCGACGTTCTGACGTCCACGACACCCATCGAGACCGACGGCGTCGCAGCAAGCTGCGCGTCGTGGGCAGAAACAGCGCTTCTGTGCGCCGAGCTGGCCCGCGAGGGAACGCGCCTCGTCGAGTGGAACGGACCTCTCCCCTGGGCCCAGCCGACGGCCAGCCCGCTATGCGACGGGCGGCTACGCGAGCTCCTGGCCCACGCAACCGCCCATCCGCATCACCGCCCGCACACCTGACGCGGGCTTGTCCCTATTCGTTCGATGCAGCCACCCAACGCTCGATAAGGCGCGCACCCGAGCCGTCCGCCAGCACGCCCAGGGCACGCTCGACGGCACCGCGCATGCGCCTCTCAAAGTCAGCCTGAGTCACCGGGTTTTCCAGGCCCTCCCACGCCAGGATGCCAGCGCCAACGTTGAGCGCAACGGCATCGCGGACGGAATCCGCTCCACCGCCCGACAGCACGTCGCGGGCAACAGCCGCGTTCTCGGCAGCCTCACCGCCGGCGAGGTCCTCGATCGAGGACGAGGCCATGCCCAGGGACTCACGGGCGTCGAACTCCGTGGGAGTCACAGATCCGCCCGACACGATCCACACCTGGTTCGCGTCGGTGGTCGTCAGCTCATCGAGACCCGTGTTCGCGCCACGGAAGACGAGCGCGCTCAGGCCCCTCGAGGCGTAGACGCCCGCCATCAGTCGCGCGTTCTCCTCACGCGACGCGCCGATCGCACACGCCTGCACGCGCGCGGGGTTCGTCAGCGGTCCCAGGACGTTGAACGCCGTGGGGAAACCGAGCGCGCGGCGCACGGGAGCAGCAAAACGCATCGACGGGTGCATCTTGTTGGCGAAGAGGAAAGCGATGCCCACCTCATCGAAGACGCGGCGTAGGGCGTCGGCGTCGAGGTCAAGATTGACGCCGAGCGCCTCGATCACGTCCGCCGAACCCGACTTCGAGGTCGCCGCACGGTTGCCGTGCTTGACGAGCGGGATGCCCATCGCGGCGAGCACGATGGCGGACATCGTCGAGATGTTGACGGTTTTGTACCCGTCGCCGCCCGTGCCCACAATGTCGAGGGCGCGGCTGGGCAGATCGACGTGTGCCGCGTGGTCCTGCATGCCATCGGCGAGGCCGTGGATCTCGTCGACCGTGGCACCCTTGATAGCCATGGCGGTCAGGAAGGAAGCGAGTCGCGCCTCGCCGAGCTCGCCGCTCATCACCTGATCCATCAGCCAGTACGACTGGCCGTAGTCGAGGCTCTCGCCCGCGGTCAGCGCCTGGATGATCGGAGCCCATTCCTGAGCGGCCATCACTTGGCTCCGAGCAGCACGTCGGCGACCGTTTCCTGCAGGATGATCGGGTCGATCGGGTCGGCCACGACCGCCGCTGCACCGGCCCACGTGGCCAGCCATTCGTCCTGCGGTCGAGCCGTCAGGAACACGATCGGAGGAACGCCGTCACGAGTCTCACGCAGATCCTGGGCGACGGACATGCCGCCCTCCTTCTTCGTCTCAGCATCAAGGATCAGCATCGCGAAATCCTGCTGATCAAAGGCGTCACGAACGCCGAAAGCCGTCGCGGCCTCCACCCATTCGATGCGGGGCGTGTCCTTGGAGGCACGCAGCCCGACGCCGTTGATGACGGCTTGACGCTTGTCCTTATCGTCGCTGAAAACCAGGATTCGAACGGTTTCTTCACTCATGGAAGCTCTCCTTGCATATGTCGGCCAATTCGACGCGATGGCCCCATTCTAACGGGTAGCGGGCGGCTCCCACACTGGGAGCCGCCCGCTCACGTTCACCTGCGTCGGCGTATCGTCACTGCATCGAGGAGGTGCCGACGATGTCGACGACCATCACGTTCGCCTGAGCCGGGGTACCCGATTGCGCTTGCGAAGCCGGGATCGGGACAACAAGGAGGATACGGGAGCCAACAGTGTAACCGGCCAGACCCGCGTTCGTCACAGCCTCCTTGACAGGAGCTTGACTCCAACTGGACTGGGTCTGTCCGTTCGCGCCGAAGCCACCAGCGACCGCCTTGTACAGGAAGGATTCCCCGTCTACGAGTTCCTCACCCGAGCCCTTGTAGATCGTGTAGATCTTCCGCTCGGTGGGTGCGGCGACGCTCTCATCGATAGCCAGGGTCGGCTCGACACCGGGATCACCGGTCACGGTCACACCGGCGGGAAGTTCCTCGCCGGTCGCAGTCGCGCCGCTGAGAATCGACTCGTCGGCCAGGTTCTCGGTGGCAACGCCCACGATGTCCACGACGAAGACGAGGGTCGAGTTCGCGGGAATATCGCCAGCGGCCTGGCTACCGTAGCCTAAAGAGGCAGGAATGACGAGCTCGACACGGTCACCCACGTGCGTGTGGGCCAGGCCGTAGCCCCAGCCCTTGACGACCCGGTCGAGCGAGAAATCGATCGGCTGTCCCTTCTTGAAGGACGAATCGAAAACGGTGCCGTTCCACAGAGCACCCACGTAGTTCGCCCTGATTGTCGCACCCGGACACACGAGCGCGCCATCGCCCTGCTTGAGGGTCTTGACGAGAACCTTGTCGGTCGGCTCGCTTCCCTTCCCGGCGGCGATCACGGGGGTGTCATCGCCGGTAATCGACGGGAAGTTTCCCTTGCCGCTGCGGTCGACGTTCGCGTTCTGGTCAGCGGAGTCATCCGTCGAGCAGGCGGAGTAGTCGATCTCCGCGGGAGCGGGAGACGAAGACGACGAAGCGTCGGAGCAAGCCGCGAGCCCGAGAACGAGGGCGGCTGCGCCGGCGAGGGCGCCGAAGCGGCGCAGGGAGGACATCATGGAAAAGTGTTCTTTCGGCTCAGTGGAAGGATTCGCCGCAGGCGCAGGTGTTCTGGGCGTTGGGGTTATCAATGGTGAAGCCCTGACGCTCAATCGTGTCGGCGAAGTCGATCGTGGCGCCGCTCAGGTAGGGAACGCTCATGCGATCGACGACGACCTCAACGCCGTCGAAGGAGCGAATCGCGTCGCCGTCGAGGGTACGGTCATCGAAGTACAGCTGGTAGATGAGGCCGGAGCAGCCACCGGGCTGAACGGCGATGCGCAGGCGCAGGTCGTCGCGACCCTCCTGCTCAAGGAGGCTCTTCACCTTCGCAGCTGCGACGTCGGTGAGGATGACCTCGTGGGTGGGAGCCTGAGTTGCGGACTCGGACATGATGCTCCTTTTCGTAACGGATAGACGTATTCGCTTGACACACTACTCCCCTGCGTGGACCACGCGCCACGGCTGGGGTGCGCGCTCAGCGTAACCAGGTGCGGGCGACGCGGCGTCCGGCGTCTTCGAGGGTGACGGACTCCCCCATTTCGAACACTCCGTGAAGCCCCCATTCGGCCTTCTCGAAGTGCGAGAGACTCGACCTGTGGGTGATAGCGACGACGGGCAGCGCATGCGCTGCAGCGGCACTCGTCACACAGTCGAGCGTCGATTCAGCAAGCAGCGGCGAGGACAGCTCAGGTTCGGCGACGATCACGAGGTCGCAGCCCTCCATCATGTCATCCAGATCGAGAAGCTGGGACAGCAGATCACCGGTAGAGACGATACGTCCACCGATCGCTGCGATGACGGCCCCCACGCCACCACCGGCACCTGAACCGCGCAGACGCGCCGGGTGGACCTCCTGACCCGCCAAAAGCTGGCGGCGCCTCAGCGGACGGTGCGCGAACGCCTGCGTGAGAGCAGCCGTCAGGGCGGTGTCTTGACTCTCGATCGGCTCCAGGTCGGGTGCAACGGCAAGGATCGAGTCGAGGCCCACAAGCGGCCGCGCGGTGGATGCCGCGCAGACAAGATCGACGTCAGCATCCGCAACCAGGTCCTGGGCGCGCGTCAGCGCATCGGCGAGCGCCTCGGGCCGCCTCGGATCAATACAGCTATCGCCGAGGAGTCCTTCGAGAAAGCCGATGCCGCAGTCCGGGGAAGCGTTGTGTCCCCCCTCAACGATGACCGTCCGCTGCATCCCGAGCGTTTCCGCCACGCACACGCCCGCCTCACGCGACGACGAGGCATCCGCCGGGACACGCACGAACGAGGCCTGGGAGCGCAAGGCCGCCACGGCCTCGTCGAAGGTTGGTCCGGTGCCGACGGGAACCGTCACCACTGCCGCGCCCGGATCGCCCGAGAGGACGCCCCGACCGATTGCAGCAAGTGCGTCGCCGGTCGGCAAGACGGGAATACCCCCGTCCCACCGACCGGCGACAACGACACGACTCACAGGGCCGCCACGCGCGTCAGCAGAAGCGCCTCGGCGAGGATCGCGGCCTTCAGGTCGGAGATCGACTGCGACTCATCCTCCGAGTGAGCGTTCGTCAGCGGGTCCTCAACGCCCGTGACGACGACCTGCGCGTCGGGGAAGATACGCTGGAAGTCAGAAATGAACGGGATCGAGCCGCCCACGCCGATGTTGACCGAGGGAACGCCCCAGGCCTCGGTGAGGGACTCGTGCAGCGCCTTCGTGACGGGAGAATCCATGTCAGCCTGGTAGCCGGCCCCCGCATCCTCGGCCGTGACCTCGACGCGCGCACCGAAGGGCGCATGAGCGAGCAGGTAGTCAACGAGCTTTGTCTGAGCCTCGACGGGATCGACGCCGGGGACCGTGCGCATCGACAGGCGGAAACGCGTGTGCGGGGCAATCGTGTTCGAGGCGTTAGAAACGGGACGCGCGTCAAAACCGATGACCGAGATCGAGGGCTTGGTCCACATGCGGGCGGCGATGTCGCCTGAACCCGCCAACTGCAGGCCCTCGACCATGCCGGCCGCGGCACGCAGCTCCTCCTCCGGCCAATCCACGTCCGCGTGATCCGAACCGCCCAGGCCCGGCACCGCGACATCGCCCTTCTCGTCGAAGAGCGAGGCGATCAGCATCGAGGAAACCGCGACGGAATCGAGCAGCGGGCCACCGAACGCACCCGAGTGCACCGCGTGGTCCGCGACAGTCACATCGACGGTCACGATCGCGTTGCCGCGCAGCGTTGAGGTGACGGCAGGCTCGCCGACCTTCCAGTTCGACGAATCCGTCACGACGATGACGTCGGCGGCAAGCTCATCCTTGTGTGCATCGAGGAACGCGGTGAACGAAGGAGAACCGATCTCTTCCTCGCCCTCAATGAACACGACGACGTTGACCGGCAGGTCCTCGCCAAGGATCGACAGGGAACCCAGATGCACCGTGATGCCGGCGCCGTCGTCGGAAGAACCGCGGCCGTAGATGCGGTCTCCACGAACCTCCGCCTTGTAGGGGTCCATGCTCCAACGGCTCAGCTCGCCCACCGGCTGCACGTCGTGATGGGCGTAGAGCAGGACGGTCGGGGCACCCTCGATGCGGGGCGAATGCGCGACGAGCGCGGGCTTGCCCTCGGTCCCATCCGCAGCGGTTTCGCGCAGGACCTTGGCGTCCAGACCAAGGGAAGCGAAACGCTCACGAATATGCTCAGCGCTGCGCTCCACGTCGGCGGCGTGCGCAGGATCCGACGACACCGACGGAATCGCGACGAGCTGCGTGAGTTCCTCCAGCAGAGACGGGAAAGCAGCCTCCAGGCGCTCCCTCAAAACGGACGACGACAATGTGTGTGAAGTATCAGCCATACGACCAGGGTAGACCATGGGAGTGCGAGGCGGGCAGGCTATCCGCTAGCCTTGAACCGTGTTTGGACGAAGCAAGAACAACAACGACGAGACCTCGATGCACGTGGAGCCAGTCTCAACGACGCCCGGCGGCAAAAAAGGCCGTCCCACGCCCAAGCGTAAGGACGCCGAGGCCGCCCGTATCCACCCGCTGGTTCCCAAGGACCGCAAGGAAGCCAAGCGTGCCGCACGCGCCGCCCGCAACGCGCGCTTCGACGCCGAACAGCGCGCGCTGGTGACCGGCGAGGAGAAATACCTCCCGGCACGCGATAAGGGCGCTGCCCGTCGCTTCGTGCGCGACTACGTGGACGCACGACACTCGTTCTCCGAGTGGATCCTCGCCGTCATGATGGTCTCCATCATCCTGATCATGTTGCTCTCGATGCTCGGCAACAAGATCCCGCTGCAGTACCAGGCCTACCTGCTCTACGGATCGTCGATCCTCATGTACGGTTCCTTCATCATCACCGCGGTTGAGGCCTTCCTCGTGTGGCGCAAGGTGAAGCGCACCTTTGCCGAGGCACACCCGCGCGAGGATATTCCCTCCGGCACCGGGTACTACACCTTCTCCCGCATGATCATGCCGCGTCGCTGGCGCTCGCCGCGCCCCCAGGTTGATCGCGGGCAGTTCCCAAAGTAATCCGCAGACCACGTCGGCCCCGTCCCATCCACATGGTGGCGGGGCCGACGCGTTTTATCCACAGGGTCCGTCGCGACCAACCCTGTATCCACAGGGGCCGCCGTCGCGCTGGATTCCCCTTCCTCTCGCAGGCCATCCTGTTCGTGTCGGAGCATCGACGCCCGACAGAGACGACAAGGATGCATCATGCACACAACGACCACACTGCTGCCCACCTGTGATATTGCTTGTGAGGAGGACGAGCCCTCCCCCGACGGCATGTACGGCCCCGCCCACTGGTTGGATGACCGAGGCATCTCCGCACTCCTCGCGCCCTACCTGTGCGACGGGTGGGACCTCGGTGACTACGCACGCTTCGCTGATCTCACGGGCCTAGACGCCCGACGCCTCTCCACGCTCCTACCGAAGGACGCGCGCGATGACAGGCAGAACAACGCGCCTCGGATCATCGACCTGCTGCGCGCCGCCACGCGCATCGACGGGCTCACGCTCGAGGGATACGTCATCCGGGCCCCTCGCCGAGACGAACGCGTCAGCATCGACACCGTGCTCGTCCCCGAGTCGGCAATCATCGCACACACCGGTGCCCCCATCGACGAGGATCGATATCCGAGCTTTCAACACTGGCTCACGCTATCCTCGGTCCTCGGCCTTGGCGAGGAAGCGATACCGCCCGACGAAATGAGGGTCCTCGTTCGAGACGGATCATCCACGCGGTGGTGGTGGGCATGGTGGGACTGATCAACTATCCTAGGAAGCATGATCCGACGCGCGTACAACTGGGCTTTCACACACTTCATCTCGCGTTCCGACCCGGAGGATGCACACCACCTGGGTCTGGGAGCGATTTCCGTGGCCGGACGATTCGCCCCGACGCGCGGACTCATGCGCGCCACACTGGGCTACCTCGATCCCCACCACAGCCCCACCCGGATGGTGAACGGAGTCGAGGTCCCCCTGACGTTGGGGCAGCGCCGCCTGCCCTCGCGTCTGGGCCTCGCGGCCGGCATGGACAAGGACGCGCAGGCCGTGCTCGGCATGTGCGCACTCGGCTACGCCTTCGTCGAAATCGGAACCGTCACCCCGCGCCCTCAACCCGGCAACGACGCACCGCGCCTGTGGCGCCTCATGGAAGAGCGCGGCCTACGCAACCGTATGGGGTTCAACAACGCTGGCGCGGACGCAGCCGCGGACAAGCTGCGCGAGCTGCGCTCAACGTCCGCGGGCCGCGCCGCCATTGTGGGCGCCAACATCGGCAAGAACAAGGTGACCTCCGAGGAGGACGCCCCGGCCGACTACGAGTACTGCGCGAAGACGCTGGCCCACTGGGTCGACTTCGTCGTCGTCAACGTCTCCTCGCCCAATACGCCCGGCCTGCGTGACCTGCAGTCTGTCGATCACCTACGCCCGATCCTGCAAGCCGCCCGCCGCGGCTGCGAGGCAGGGGCCCCCGACCGCGTCATGCCCCTCTTCGTCAAGATTGCCCCCGACCTCGCCGATGAGGACATCGTCGCCGTCGTCGAGCTGACGAAGGAACTCGGCCTGGCAGGTGTCGTCGCCACGAACACGACGATCAACCACGACCTGGGCGAGGGTGGCGTCTCCGGCGCTCCGCTACTGCCCCGCGCCCTCGAGGTGGTCTCCCTCGTGGCTCGCCACCTCAACGAGGAACAGATCCTCATCGGAACCGGCGGCATCTCCTCACCCGAGGACGCGCTGCGCATGATCGGAGCGGGCGCCGACCTGGTCGAGGCCTTCTCCGCCTTCATCTTCGAAGGCCCGTCCTGGCCGGGCGAGGTCTCTCGCGCCCTCCAGCGCGCCTGAGGACGCCATGATCATCGAACTGACCAGCGCGGATCTCGCCGCAGACTCGCGCCTGGACGACTACACGCGCCTCAAAGACGTCAAACTTCGTTCCAAGATCGAGCCAGAACGCGGCCTGTACATGGCCGAATCCGCGAACGTCATCGAACGTGCCATCCGCGCGGGCCACCACCCGCGCTCCTTCCTCATGTCCCGGCGCTGGCTGCCCACACTCGAAGCGCTCATCGCGGAGGCGACGGGCGCTCCAGACGGTGCCGATATCCCCGTGTTCGTTGCCGACGAGGACGTCCTGGAGCAGATGACGGGCTTCCACCTGCACCGCGGTGCCCTGGCGGCGATGCAGCGCCCCGTCCTCCCCTCCCTTAGCGAGTTGCTCGCCACCGCACGCGCAGGCTCGCCCGCGCGCCGCGTCGTGGTCTTGGAAGACCTCGTCGACCACACGAACGTCGGCGCGGCCTTCCGCAGCGCGGCCGCGCTGGGCGTGGATGCCCTCCTCGTGACCCCCTCCTGTGCGGATCCGCTCTACCGGCGATCCGTGCGCGTCTCCATGGGCACCGTCTTCCAGGTCCCATGGACCAGACTCGAATCGTGGCCCGGGGACATCACGACCCTCCAGACGGCCGGCTTCACTGTCGCCTCCCTGGCCCTCTCAGACGATTCCGTCTCCCTCGATGACTTCGCCTCGCTCCCGATCCTCCAAGGCCCCGACGCGCGCCTCGCGATGGTCATGGGCACCGAGGGCGACGGGCTCGGGCGTCGCACCATCGCAGCCTCCGACTACACCGTCAAAATCCCCATGGACCACGGGGTTGACTCGCTCAACGTCGCGGCAGCATCCGCCGTCGTCTTCTGGGCCACCAGGGGCATTGGGGCGCAGCAACACTGAGGTTATCAGCAAGCGGTGCCGCGACCGCCGTCGCACAACGCAACGAGGCCGGAGCTGGTTGCCCAGCCCCGGCCTCGTCGTCTGTCCGACGCTTCAGCTCATGGATGCCACGAGCTCGTCGATGACCTGGACGCACTCTTCCCAGCCACTCACGGCCCGCGTCGCGTAACCGGCGGCCTTGACCGGATAGTCGTTGCCTTCCGGATCAAGGCGGTCACCGATGAAGAGCATCTCGGAGGCGGGGATTCCCGTCTCCTCGACAAGCTTGCCCATGCCGAATGCCTTGTCGATTCCGCGCGTGGTGATGTCGACCGAGGTTGAGCCGCCGCCGCGCACGTCCAGCTCCGGCACGTCGGGCTGCACCGCGTCGCGCAGGGCGGCCTTCTTGGTGCCGTCCGGATCCCAGGCGCGCTTCGCATCGAGCGGCGCCTCCTGGCCAAGAGCGGAGAAGGTAATCTGCGAGCCACGGTCTTCGATGATGTTGCCCCACGGATTGGACTCCCACAGGCCGAGCTCACGCGCGTGACGCTCAAGCGAGGCAACCGCGCGGGCGGCAACCTCGGGATCCAGGTCGTGGGCGTAACGCTCAACCCACGCGCCATCCTCGTAGCGGTAGTAGCGAGTGCCGCACGTGGGCATCAGGTGCAGGCGAGAGAGCTCCTCGTCAGTGGCGTTCAGGTTGTCCAGCACCTGGGTGCGGAACTGCCCCATCTGACCACCGGAGATGATGCACACCTCCACGTGGTCCAACAGGGCACGCAGGGCCACGTCCATGCGGGCGGGCAACGGCGACTTCGAGGGCGCCAGGGTGTCATCGAGATCAAAGGCAACGAGCTTCACGATGCCACCCTACTGCTTCGCAGCTTCGGCGGCTTCGATAGCGCGCTGTGCTGCCTCGGTCTCCTCGTCCGACGGGACCGAGAGAACCTGCAGCATGACGACGGAAGCGACGAGGCCACCCCAGACGAGCAGAATCGTCAGGATCATGAGGGCGATAGCGGGAGCGGTCACTTGGCACCTCCTTCGATCGAAGCGGTCTCGTCAGTGTCATCAGCGAGGATCTGAGCGACCGTCGCCTGGGTGTCCACCGGACGATGCTTCCACGGGATAAGCGTGAGGATCAGGGCGGCGACCACTGCAACCGCAACGGAACCCCAGCCGAAGATCAGCACGTAACTCGTCGGGTACTTGCCGTAGCCGTTCGTCAGCAAGTCAACGATGGACATCGCCATCATGATGAAGAGGACGAGCGGGATAACGATGCCGACGAGGGGCTCCCACAGCTTGGGAACCTTCACGCTGGAGACCGAGTTCAGGTGGGCGCGCAGCACCCCGAGGCGCGGACCTGCGACCGCGCACAGGACGGCGAACATGATCGCCGAGGACACGACACCAATCGAGTTGATGAAGTTGTCAACGATGTCGAGGTTGTTCAGGCCCGAGCGGGTACCGAAAAGCACCAGGGAAATGACGGTCGCGGGCACACCGAGGACCAGCGCCGAGCGGGCGGGCGACCAGCCGAACTTGTCCTGCAGGCCGCCGGAAACGACCTGGAGGAGAGAGAGCAGCGAGGTCACGCCGGCCAGGACCAGCGACGAGAAGAAGAGGACGCCGAAGATCGGGCCGCCGGGCATCATCGAGATGATCTTCGGGAAGGTCACGAAGGACAGGATCGGGCCGGTCAGGCCCTCGACCTCGGAGACGCTCACGCCGCCCTGGTGGGCCATGAAGCCGACGGCGCTGAAGACGCCGATGCCGGCGAGGATCTCGAAGGACGAGTTCGCGAAGCCGGCGACGAGCGCCGTACCGGTCAGGTTCGACTTGCGCTGGAGGTAGGAGGCGTAGGTCAGCATGATACCGAAGCCCACAGACAGCGAGTAGAAGATCTGCGCGAAGGCGGCCAGCCAGACCTTGGGATCAGCGAGCGCGGCCCAGTTCGGGGTAAAGAAGGCATTGAGGCCCTCAACGGCACCGGGCAGGAAGAGCGCGCGAACGACGAGCGCCAGGAAGAGGATGACGAGCAGCGGGAGGAAGACCTTGTTAGCCGCTTCGACACCCTTGGACAGGCCTCGTCCGATCACAAAGAGGACAAGGACCCACACGAGCGCGAGGGGAATCATCACCGACCAGGCGGGAGCCCAGGAGAACGTATCACCGGGGACAACCTGCAGGAACGTATCAGTGAAGAACGTCGTCGGGTCGTCGCCCCAAGCCGCATTCACCGAGTAGATCGTGTACTGCACGCCCCACGCGAGGACCGCGCCGTAGTAGACCATGATGACGAAGCAGACGAAGGTCTGGAACCAGCCGATGAACTCGCCGCCTCCGATGATCTTGCGCAGTGCCCACGGCGGTGAACCGCGGAACTTGTGGCCGACCGCGTAGTCGAGCCACAGCATGGGGATGCCAACGAAGATCAGTGCAACGAGGTACGGGACCAGGAAGGCGCCGCCACCGTTGGAGTAGGAGACACCGGGGAAACGCCAGATGTTGCCCAGGCCGATGGCTGAGCCGATGGCCGCCAGGAGGAAGCCTGTCTGGCCGCTCCACGAGTCACGCGCACGAGGCGCGGATTTGGATGCGGAGGATGACATGGAGTGAATTCCTTGCATTCGTGTATATACGGGATAATTCCCAGCCAGACTAGGTCTGATATCCGCGGAAGTCAGCCAGAGTCCACGATACAGAACGTGTTTTTGCACTCTTTTTTACGTATTCTTGGCACACAGCAGCCACGGACAGGCCATATTCAAAGCGCCTCATAAGAGACGAACACGTTAATCCACGAGCCCCAACGCATGGAAAAGTGCCGCAATACCAACGACGACGGGCAGCGATGCGAAGGTCGTCACGAGGACCGTTCCCTGCGCGATCCGCTCCCCCGCCTTGGCACGAGTAGCCGCGATGTAGGCGTTCTGGGCGGAGGGAAGCGCCGCCATGATGGTCACGGACATGAGGGCGGGGCCGGTCAGCCCGAGCAGAATTCCGACGCCGCACGCGATCGCAGGCTGAAGGGCGAGCTTGCCAACGATGGCGCAGGCGGTCGCAGCAATACCGGAATCCCCAGACGCCGACCGACGGTCCACGAGCGAGGCCCCGAAGGACAGAAGAATCATCGGGGGCGCGGCAGCCCCCAGCATAGACGTCGACACGTCGAGGAGGGTCGGCATCGGCCACCCCACAGCGGAAAACAGGAAACCGCACACCGCCGCAATGACCATGGGATTGCGCGCGACGACCCTCGCAACGCCGACAATCGATGGCCGCTGCCCGGAGCCCACCAGGTCGGCCAGGACGAAGAACATCGGGGTAAAGAAACCCAGCTGGAACACCAGGATGGGAACGACCGCCGACGCGTCGTTCAGGACGTAGACGGCGATCGGGATGCCGATATACGCACCGTTATTGAGGGACGAGGCCATGGCCCCCAAGGCGATTTCGCCGCGCGCCAGGCGCAGGAAAAGCCGCGCGACCAGCGCGAAGATGAGCGCTGTCCCGACGCCCGACGCGGCGGCCACGGCGAGCGGAACACCGAAGACTCCCGAGGTCCCAGTGGAGACGATGGCGTGGAAGAGCATCGCGGGGCTGGCCACCCAATACGTAGCCGAGGCAAGCGTGCCTGCGGCCTCCGGGCCGAGTGCACCGCCACGACGAGCAACCCAGCCAACACCGATGATGAGGGCGATCGACAGGACCGACCAGACGATCGACGCCACGGCAGCAGGAAACCCGTCAGCGCCAGGAGGCCACGGCCTCGTCGACCTTGGTCAAGGCCGAGGCGATCGCCATGTGCATGTCCAGGTACTGGTAGGAACCCAGGCGCCCGCCGAAGAGAACGCCCTGCTCCCCCGCCGCCATCTCGCGATATGCCGCGAGCGTCGAGCGGTCCGACGGCGAGGCGATCGGATAGTAGGGTTCGTCGCCGGGGCGCGCGAATCGCGAGTACTCGCGCTGGATGATCGTGTTGGTCGCACCGCTACGATCCCGCTCAGGATGCAGGTGGGCGAACTCGTGAATGCGCGTGAAAGGCACGTCGCGATCCGAGTAGTTCATGACCGAGCAGCCCTGGTAGTCGGGTACATCGACAACCTCGGTCTCGAAATCGAGGGTGCGCCAACCAAGCTCACCCGCGTCGTAGTCGAAGTAGCGATCAATCGCGCCCGTGTAGACGACGGGCACTTGGCCCACCGTCGCCGCCTTCGAGAACTGCGTGGACTCATCAAAGAAGTCCACGCCCGTGTGCACTGTGATGCGCGGATGGTCAACCATGTTCGCGATCCACGCGCCATAGCCGTTCAAGGGCAGGCCCTCGTAGCGATCCTGGAAGTAGCGGTTCTCGTAGGTGAAGCGCACGGGCAGTCGCGTGATGATGGAGGCGGCCAGCTCGCGCGGATCCGTCTGCCACTGCTTGGCCGTGTAGCCCGCGATGAAGGCGTCGTAGAGGGGGCGGCCGATCAGGCTAATTGCCTTCTCCTCGAGGTTGCCGGGTTCGCCCGTGATCTCGGCGGCCTGCTGCTCGATCAACGCGCGGGCCTCGGCGGGCGAATAGGCTGCACCGAAGAACTGGTTGATGGTGCCCAGGTTGATGGGCAGCGGGTAGACGACGCCCCGGTAGTTGGCGTAGACGCGGTGACGGTAGTCGTTGAAGGCGGTGAAACGGTTGACGTAGGACCACACGCGCTCGTTCGACGTGTGGAAGAGATGGGTGCCGTAGCGGTGCACTTCGACGCCGGTGGCCTCGTCGATCGACGAGTAGGCGTTTCCTCCAATGTGATCGCGACGCTCGATGACGGTCACGTTCATACCGAATCGCTCCGCGGCCTCGCGGGCAAACGTCAGGCCAAAAAAGCCCGACCCAACAACGAGCAGATCCACTCCACTCCCCTTTCACGGTCGTCAGGTCAATGGTAGCGGTCGCCACTGCCGGGTGCGCCTCAATGTGATCGACGAGGCCGGGGCGTGGACTCGCTCAAACAGAGCGGTCACGCTTACTTATTCTTGTATCTATCAACTGATCGATAAGGGAGGGTCGGATCATGGTGCGCATCGCCGTCGTCGAGGACGAGGCACTCTCGCGCCAACTTCTCGCCGACTACCTTGCCCGCTACAGCGAGGAAAACGGCGTCACTTTCGACATCACCTACTTCGAGGACGGCGGGGCGATCATCGGCGGCTACAAGCCGGTGTACGACATCATCTTCATGGATATCCAGATGACGCACGTGGACGGCATGACCGCTGCCCGGGCGATCCGCGAGGTCGATCAGGAGGTCGTCCTCGTGTTCATCACGTCAGCCGCGCAGTTCGCGATTCATGGCTATCAGGTGGGGGCACTGTCCTACCTCATGAAACCCCTGCCGTGGTTCGCGTTCTCACAGGAGCTGTCACGGTGTCTCGAGACCGTCGCCAAGCGGCGCGGCGCCTCGGTCCTCCTTCAGTCGGGCACGTCGACCCACCGCATCGACGTCGCCGACATCGTCTACGTCGAGTCGATCAAGCACCGCCTCGACGTCCACACGACCTCGGGCACCTACTCCATCACCTCCTCGCTCAAAGCGATGGAAGACCAACTGGACGGGCACGATTTCTTCCGGTCGAACTCCTGCTACCTCGTGAACCTTGCCCACGTGCGCGGCGTCGCCGACCAGGAGTGCCTGATGACGGGCGGGGACAGCTTGCGTATCTCCCGGCCTCGGAAGAAGGCGTTCATGACGGCTCTGGCGAGCTTCGCGGGCGGGATCCACTGACGTGTTCGAGTCCCTCCCCGACATTCCGCGCCTGTTCACTGCCCTGGCCGAATGGGGCGCCGCCCTCGTGTATGTCTTCGTCGTCGCGCGCTCGGCGTCGTCGAATGCCCTGAACCCAAACGCCGCTATCCCCCGCTGGCGGCTCGCCGCTGCGGCCGGCGGTGGCCTCGCTGTGCTCGCCGGCGCCCAGGAACTGCTCGGCCGAGCTCCCCTGCCCCTGTGGGTTCCTGGCATGATGACGGCGTACGCCCTCGTGTGGTGTGTGATCCGCGTGGGAACCGCGCTGGACTGGCGCTGGGTGACGCACATGAGCGCACGCGCGTTCATCGTGGCCGAGCTCGCAGCATCCCTCGCCTGGCAGGTCGTCGTCTACTCCCATGCCGACAAACCCTTCTGGCACCCCGCATCCCTCCTCGTATACACCGCGATCTCAGCGACATGCCTGGCCGTCGTCTACTACTTTGAACGCCGCGTCTGCCGCCAGGGAGCGCTTCCCGTCTTGCGCCTGCCTGACCTGGCCTCGGCAGTATTCATCGGCATCACCATCTTTGCCCTGTCCAACCTCAGCTTCGTCTCGACGGCCACCCCATTTTCCGGGCGCGCAGGGTGGGAGGTCTTCTACATCCGCACCCTCGTGGACCTGGCCGGCTACGCGATCCTCTTCGCGCAATTCGAGCGCATCCAGCAGAGCGCGACCGAGCGCGAGCTTGCGTCCATCCAGGCATCGCTGGATGCCCAGCACCATCAGTACCTGGCCGCCAAAGAGGACATGGAACAGGTGGCCCGCGCCCACCACGACCTCAAGCACCAGGTCGAGGCAATTCGCGCGGAGCTGGACCCGGGACGCGCCGCCGCATCGTTTGCCGAGCTCGAGTCTTCGATCGAGCAGATCGGTCAGCAGTACCACAGTGGCAACGCTGTCCTCGACGTTATCCTCACCACGAAGGGGCGCGCGTGCGCAGCCGCCGACATCAATTTCACGGCGGTTGCTGACGGCGCGCTCCTGGGCACCATGTCGTCGATGGATATCGCCACGCTCTTCGGCAATGCGCTTGATAACGCAATCGAGGCCTCGCGCCGCGTCGACGACCCGGCCAAGCGCCTCATTAAACTGGCACTGTTTCGTCAGGGACAGATGGTCGTCATCCGGGTCGACAATTGGTTCGACGGTCGCCTCAACACGGACGCAGGCGGACGCCTGACGACGATCAAGCCCGACACCGTCCGACACGGGTGGGGCGTCAAATCCATCCAGTGGACGGCCCGCAAATACGGCGGGCAAGCCGTCACGGACGTGGCAGACCACTGGTTCACGCTGACGGTTCTTCTCCCGTCCACGAATGCCCAGGAGGACGAATGACGATCATCGACACACCGCGCCTGCGCTTGCGCCCCTGGAGTGATTCCGACGCGCCCGCTCTCTTTGAGTTCGCCCGCCATCCCTGTATCGGGATGCTGTGCGGATGGAAGCCCTACGAGCACATCGACGAGGCTCACGAGGCTCTGTCGACGTTCCTGGCTGCACCCGACAGCTACGCGGTGACGCTCGCGTCGACCGGTGAGCTGATTGGCTCGATCGCGCTGCGCATTGACGCAGACACGACCGATGACACCGTCGCTGACATCGGATACTGGATCGGCGCGCCCTACTGGGGCAACGGTTATGCGACGGAAGCTGGACGTGCCATCATCGACCGCGCGCGGGAGCTGGGCGTGTCGACGATCATCCTGAAGTACTTCGACGGAAACGACGCGTCGCGCCGGGTCTCCGAAAAGCTCGGCTTTGCGTGGCGCAGCCGCGAAGAGGACGTGGAATACCCGCTCATCGGCAAGCGCCTCACCGTCCACCGAACGGAGCTGGCGCTCGCCGCGCGCTGAGGGTGCGTCTCAGTTGAAGCCGAGGACAGCCGCCGCAACCTTATAGCCGCCGCGCACGACCTTCGGGGAGGCGTGGCGCACGAGACCGGCGAGCAGGTCCTGACGCAGGCGATCCGTGGCCTCGGGGTTGATCTGGTCCATGGTCTCCCAGATCTGCTCCTTGAGCGCCAGGTGCTCGGGCGTGCCCGAGAGCTGAGCCATGACCGAGCAGACGACGGCGTTAATGCGCAGGTAGTGGACCATGTAGCGCCACAGCTTGTCCTCGACCTCGGCACGCGGAGGCAGCGCACGGGTCATCGCCTCGTTCACGCGGGCCAGCTGATCGAGGCGCGTGATCATGACCTTCTCGTTGACAGACTGGTCGTCACGGCCGATGAAGTAGTGATACAGGTCCACGTCCAGGTAGCGGATCGTGGAAATGTAGGGCAGCGGCACGAACGAGTACAGGTAGTCCACGTAGAACGTGTGCTCGGGCATGACCAGCCCGGAGGCCCGCACGACCTCGGTGCGCATCGTCAGGGCGTGCATCATGAGGTACTGGTCGTAGCGGCATCGGCGCAGGTCCGCCCAGCCGAAGGTGCGTCCGCGAGGCAGAACGTTGCGGTAGCGGATGACGGCCTTGACCGACTTTCCCTGCTTGTCGTAGACGTAGTTGGTGACGAGCAGATCCAGGTCACGCCCGGCCTCGCGTTCCTCACGCAACAAGTCGAGGACAGCGTTCGTGGCGCGACGGTCCAGCCAGTCATCGGAGTCGACGACGCGCACGTGCGTGCCAGTGGCGGCGGCGAGGCCGGCATTGACGGCGCCGCCGTGGCCCTTGTTCTCTTGATGAATGACCTTCACGGAGGGGTAGCGGGCGGCCCACTCGTCGGCGATCTGCGCGGTAGCGTCCTTCGAACCGTCGTTGACGATGATCGCCTCAAGTTCGTCGCCGTATCCGACGAGCGTCGTGAGCGCCCGGTCGAGGTAATCCTCGGAGTTATAGGCGGGCACAATAACCGTCAGCAGCGGCGCGCTCATGGAGTCTCCTCTCGTGAAGTCTGCCAGTAGTCTACTGTGCCTCGCTGACCCGCGCGTCCTTCTCCGAGGGTTCCTGTTTAAAGATCACCTTAAAGATGGGGAAGAACACCCAGAAGGAGATGGCGGCGTTGATGATCATCGTGATGACATCGGCGAAGGTCTCACCGCCCGCGCCCATCGCCGAAATCGCCCACGCGTAGATCGGGTCTTTGTAGAGAACCTGAAGGGCGGCGGCTGCGATCGTGATAACGACGTAGGCGACTGCGTACCAGAAGGCAGCCTTGCCCACGGAGGAGTTGGATTTGAAGGTGACGTTGCGCTGCGCAAAGAAGTTGATGACCTGCGCGATCAGCAGGGTGATCTCCACGGCGAGGAAATACGCGAGGCCGCCGCCGCCCCCGACCGACATTGATCCTGCCGGGTAGTCGAAGAGGAAGACCGTGTGTCCGTGCGAGACGCCGACGGGCAGGAATTGGAACGCCGTGTCGACGAGATTCGTGTGTGCAAACAACGCCTTAAAGGCAGGCATGAGGATCAGCTGCAGCACCGTGATGCCGTTGGAGAGGATAAAGAAGACGATGAACTGGGCAACCGTCGTGTGTTTGGTTTCGAAGTTCTTCCACCACCGGGAAAGAGCCTGCATGAGTGTTCCTTTACGTCAGTTGGGAGTAACGAGGCCGGGGCCGCGTCATCGGGTCTGGTCGAGTTCGCGCTGGGTAGCCTTGTTGGCGCGGGCGTTGGACAGGTAGCCGAGGGCGGCGCGAGTGAGTCCTCGCAGGGGGTGTCCGTTGACGGCCAGAAGGATCGCGTCCACCATGTCGGGGCTTGCCGCGCCGTTACTCATCTTCGCGATGGCACGGAAAGGCATGTTGAGGACGAAGAGGATGTTGAGGTCCGGGGCCCCCTTCGCGTCGGCCTTGGCTTTCATGGCGTGGAGCCCCCGTCCGGCGACGCGGGCGAGCCAGGTCTTGGCGCGCGTCATCTCGGACAGCGGGTCGGAGGCGACGAGGTCGTCCGCGGGGTGAGCGGTCGGGATCGTCCGTCCCAGGAGGATCGCGAACTCGCCGTTGGTGATGCCTGCGACGTCCGCGCTCAGGTAGTGGCCGAGGGCCGGGTCGATCGGCGAGGGCGTGGTTCCTTCGACCTCGAGCGTGGCACTCAGCGGCGTGTCGGAGACGTTGCGTCCCACGTGGATCGTCCAGGTTCCCGCCTCGGTTTCCCACGCTGCGCGCGACGTCTCCCAGTGCCGGAACGTGTAGCGGTCGAAGGGAATCGTGACGCTCACCGATGCTCCGGCGCCAACCTCGACTTTTGCGAAACCCTTGAGCTCGCGGGCGGGGCCGAACACGCCGCCGGGAGCGCTGACGTAGAGCTGGACGACCTCGGCACCGTCGCGCGTGGAGGTGTTGGTGACCGTGAGGGTCGCGCCCTCCTGGTTCACCTGGAGGTCGGAGTACTCAAAACGCGAGTACGACAGGCCGTAGCCGAAGGGGAATGCAACGTCGATGCCTGCGGTCGTGAAGTAGCGGTAGCCGACGAAGGGGCCTTCGCGGTAGTAGGACAGCGGCCCGGTCGCCGGGTACCATGCGGCGGAAGGGTGGTCCTCGTAGGAGAGCGCGTACGTTTCGGCCAGGCGCCCCGACGGATTGACCACGCCGGTGAGGACGTCGAGCATCGCGGCGGCGCCTCCCTGCCCGGTCAGGTAACCGTTGACGAGCGCGGGCACGGACGAGGCCCACGGCATCTCGACGCTGGCACCACCGGTCAGGACGACGACGGTGCGCGGATTCGCTGCGGCGACGGCCTCGATGAGGCGATCCTGGCCCTCGGGCAGGCGCATGTGGGGACGGTCCAGTCCCTCGGATTCGGCCAGCTCGTCGAGACCTACGTAAACAAGCGCTACGTCAGCGCGCTCGGCGAGGGCCACGGCCTCGGCGATGAGAGCGTCGCTCGTGCCGCCATGGCGCTCATAACCGCGGGCGTACCCGGTGAGAACGAGGCCTCGGGCATCCTCTCCCTGCGCTTCGAGCAGCTCGCGCGGAGACTCGATGCGCGTGGGGTTGACCTGGGAGGAACCCGATCCCTGGAAGCGCGGTGTATCCGCAAGATCGCCGATGAGCGCAACGCTCGTGCCCGCGCTCAGCGGCAGAAGGTCGCCCTCGTTGCGCAGGAGCGTGATCGCCTCAGAGGCAATACGCGTAGCCAACTGATGGTGCTCGTCGAGGTCGTAGGGAGTGGGCGCAGGCAGGCCAGTACTCGCGCTCGCGACGTTGAGGACCTCCTGGGCACGCGCGTAGACGTCGACCGCATCCAATTCTCCAACCTCAACCGCCTCGACGATCTGACGCGCACCAGCAAGGCCGGGAGCGGGCATCTCGAGGCTACCACCGGCGCGCACCGCTGCGACGGCGCTGTTCGAACCACCCCAATCGGAGACGACCATGCCGTCAAAACCCCACTCAGTGCGCAGGATGTCGGTGAGCAGGTGCTTGTTCTCGTGGGCGTAGGTACCGTTGACGAGGTTGTAGGAGCTCATGATCACCCGTGGCTTCGCACTTCGGCACACGGTCTCGAAGCCGGTCAAGTAGATCTCGCGCATCGTGCGCTCATCCACGATGGAATCCGAGGCCATGCGGCGCAGTTCCTGAGAGTTGACAGCGAAGTGCTTGGGGCAGGCGGCGGTTCCCGTCGATTGAATTCCCTGGACGAGGCCCGCTGCCATGCGTCCTGCAAGGATCGGATCCTCGGAGAAGTACTCGAAGTTACGTCCGCACAGGGGCGAGCGCTTGATGTTGAGGCCCGGGCCGAGCAGGACGTCGACGCCGAGTCCCCGCGCCTCCAGTCCGAGTGCCTCGCCCATCTCGCGGGCCAGGTCAGGATTCCAGGTGGCTGCAACGGCCGACGCAGTCGGGAAACAGGTCGCCTTCTCAGACTCCGCGATGCCCAGGTGGTCGGCGTCGCCAAGCTGGCGGCGCACGCCGTGCGGGCCATCACTCATGACAAAGGAAGGGACATTCGCAGCGGGGATCGCGCGCGAGTCCCAGGCGCTCGATCCCGACAAAAGAGCCGCCGCCTGCAGCAGCGTCAGGTCATTAGCGTCGCTCAGTGCTTGGTGTTCCATCGTCGTGAACTGCCTTTCATGCTCCATCGCGGGTGTCATCAATGACTCTAGTGTGTGCCTTCGCTGCGCTGAGCAACCGACCATGCGCATGATTTGTCGTTTGCGGGCCGTGTTCTGCACATCCGAGGGCTTGTCGTTTGCGGGCCGTGTTCTGCACATCCGAGGGCTTGTCGTTTGCGGGCCGTGTTCTGCACATCCGAGGGCTTGTCGTCCCTGAGATAAGATTGCTCTATGACGAACACCGACGGTTCTGCACAGGCATGCAACGAGGCTGACTCTCCCCGCGCGGTCTTCGTCGACATCGACGGAACGCTGTGCGATTCGCGCCAGCGCATCCCGCGCTCAGCGATCGACGCTCTGCACGAGGTCCGGAGCAACGGACACCGCCTCTTTGCCTGCACAGGACGCTCGGCACCCGAAGTTTACCCACGCTTCTGGGACGTCGGTTTCGAAGGGATCGTCGGCGGTGCCGGCGGATACGCCTCTGTCGGGAATCAGGTCCTGGTCGATGAGCGCATGCCACGCGACCACGTCGAGGCCTTGACTACCCTGTGGGAGGAGCTCGACGCCTTCTACATCTGGCAGGGTCCGGACCAGATGGGCCCGTCGGAGGGGTATCTCGACTTTTTCGTCCCCAGGGCTGGCAAATACCCCGAGGACTGGATCGAATACGCCCAGTCCATCACGCCCTTCATCGTCGACATCGGCAGCGGTACCTTCACGAAGGTCACTGCGTACGTGCCGCCCGAGAAGGCATCGTTGGAGCGGGTGACGGCCGCACTCCCCGCCGGCTACCGTGCGATTATCGGCTCGGTGGGAGCAGCAGGATACGTGCCTTTCGAAGTCGTCCCCGCCCACTTGTCGAAGGCAGTCGGAATCAGCGCGGTCTGCGAATATGTCGGCATTCCCCGCTCCCGCACCGTCGCACTCGGCGACTCCAACAACGACATCGAGGCCGTGGAAACCGCCGCGCTCGGCATCAGCATCGGGAACGGATGCGAGGACCTCGTGAAGGCCGCAAACATCGTCGCCCCCAGCGTCTCCGAAGATGGACTCGCGTGGGCTCTGCGTGCCGCCGGGCTGACTGAACGTGACCACACGAGGGGCTCCGGCCTCGGCGATACGCAGTGAGCGGATCACTGCAGCGCTGGCTGCACCATCCCCTCACCCGCAACTCCGCCTTCATGCACCTGTGGGCGGGCCAAACTGCGGCGCAAGTGGGCTTCCAGGTCGGTACTCTCGCAACGTCTGCGATCGCGATTACCGTCCTTCATGCGAGCGAAACGCAGATCGGCGTCCTCTCCGGCCTGCAGACGCTGGCCTTCCTCATCGTCGGACTCCCCGCGGGCGCGTGGGTGGACGGCTGGCGCAAGCGCCACGTCATGATCGCGGCGAACCTTGCGCGCATCGCCGCGCTCGTCTCCATCCCGACTGCCTACGCTTTTTTCTCTCTCACCATCGCCCACCTCATGGTCGTCGCCGCACTCCTCGGCCTGTCCACCGTCTTCTTCGACGTCGCCTATCAGTCCTACGTGCCCATGATCGCCTCAAAACGCTACATCGGAGCCGCGAACGGACGCCTCGAGGCCTCCTACCAGGTGGGGCGCGCGGGCGGGCCGGGCTTGGGCGGCTGGCTCCTCGGCGTCCTCGCCCCTCCCCTGGCCTACCTGCTGACGGCATCGACCTATGTGTGCTCGACGTGGGCGATCTGGCGCATCCGTACCCCCGAACCACGTCCCGCCCACTCCGATGCGTCACTTCGTTCTCAGATTGTCGAAGGACTGTCCTTCGTGCGCGGACAACGCCTCCTCTTTCCGCTCTTCTCCTGCATCGCATGCGCAGCATTCGCGGGGGCAGGCATCCAGGTCCTCCTACCCATCCTGGTCCTGCGAACCCTCGGCATGAGCGCCACGCAGCTCGGCCTGTTACTGAGCGCGGGCGCGCTCGGCGGTATCCTCGGTGCTCTCACGAGGTCGGCGTGGATCACGCGCTTGGGAATCGGGCGCTGCATCGTCATCACGAACATCGTTGGTGTTTCAGCACTCCTTGCCCAACCCGCATCCGTCCACGTCCCGGTCGCCGCCGCGTGGGTCATCGCCTGCTCCGGCGTCGTCTCGTCGTATTTCATCACGATCTACAACGTCACCCAGATGAGTCTGCGCCAGGAAATCTGCCCGCCCGACATGCTCGGACGAATGAACGCGATCTTCCGCTTCGCAGTCTGGGGAGTCATGCCCCTCGGATCCTTCGTCGCGGGCATCATCGCGTCATGGGTGGGCGTCGAGGCAACCATGTACATCTTCACCGCAGCGTCGATCGCGGCGGGCATCGCCATGGGCTTCACACCTGCAGCACGCATTCGAGGAACGAGCGCCGCCGACGCCTCATAATGTGACGCGCTCGGTAGGCGCAAGAGTGTCTATTCACGCACCGTCGCGATACCATAAGTGTGAGGCAAACCGCAGCGGTTTGGGTCATTGAGCCAAGGAGGACACCATGGACACCGCAACGACCATCATCGAAGCCCTGGGCGGCTGGGACAACATCTCCAACTTGGAAGCGTGCATCACGCGCATCCGCCTCGACGCGGCCAACACCGACCTCATCGATGAGGCGAAGCTGCGCGAGGCCGGTGCCTTCGACGTCGTCATCGTCGGCGATGCCGTCCAGGTCGTCATGGGCCCCGACTCTGAGGACCTCGTCGAGCAGATGAACGCGAGCCGGTGAGCTTCCTCGTCCACGCACCTTTCGCCGCACACATCCTGCCACTCAGCGACGTACCTGACCCCGTCTTTGCCAGTGGCGTTGTTGGAGATGGCCGCGCGCTTCTTCCCGATGCCGACGCATCGTGCATCACGGTGTGCTCCCCCATCGCCGGCGTCGTCACCAAGCTCAAGTCACACGCTGCGATCGTTACCTCGACGCGCGGGGTCTCCATCCTCATCCATCTGGGGATCGATACTGTGGGACTGCGCGGAAAGGGTTTCGCGCCCCTCGTCGATGAGGGAGACATCGTCGACGTCGGCAGGCCCCTCATCCACTGGGACCTCGCCCCCGTCCAGGAGGCGCATCTCTCCCCCTGCGTGCCCGTCATCGTCGTGAACCCGTCCGGCGTACACGTGCGACCTGAATACAACGCGGAAAGCTGCGCGGTGGGCGCACTCGTTCCTTTGTTCTCAACTCCAGACGGAGAGTGATCACCGCTCCAACGAATGGTCCCCGCGACTCTTTCGAGTCGCGGGGACCATTCGCAGGGACGCTGGGCTGCGTCAGTTGACGCTACCGCGGAGCAAAGCGAACAACGACGTGAGGCGCTCATCCGTGGGCAGCTCCTCGATCGCGACCTCGTCGCCGTCAGAGTCGCACAGCGGCACGCACCAGTTCGGGTACTGATCGGCGCCCGTGCCCGGCATATTCTGCGGGCGCACATCCCCAACCGCGTCGACGAGCGAAGCGACGACGAGCTTTGACGGGGTCCGCGCGACGTATCGATACAGGCCCTCAACGGTCTCGCGCTCGCTGGGCTGGGCACCGTCAACGCAACCGTACTCAAGCAGGCGTGCATTGATCTGCTCTAGCTCAAGGCGATCACCGGCGCGCACCGTCTCAATATCATCCGTCAGCAGACCGAGCTCGGAACGCAGGGTCGTCTGAATGCCACGAATGTAGCCGAGCGTCGGCGGCAGGTCATGGATATTGACGGCTGCCAGCGCCCGGTCACGGTAGTGCTCGGGACGCAGCGGCCAGCCGCCACCTTCCTTCTCGAACCACACGACTGACGTGCCCAGGACTCCGCGCTCACGCAGGTAGTCACGCACCCACGGCTCGACCACGCCGAGATCCTCGCCAATAACGACGGCACCCGCGCGCTGAGCCTCCAGCAGGATAACGCCCATCATGGCCTCGTGGTCGTAGTACACGTAGGTACCCTCGGTGGCGGCGCACCCCTCCGGGATCCACCACAGGCGGAACATACCCAGGATGTGGTCGATACGCACGGCACCCGCGTTGGCCAGGGCGGCGCGGACCATGTCGCGCAGCGGCAGGTAGCCCGACTCGGCAAGGCTCCGCGGCGACCACGGCGGCTGCGACCAGTTCTGTCCCTGCTGGGAGTAGACGTCCGGCGGAGCACCCACGCTCATGCCGCTGGCAAAGAGCTCGGGACGGCTCCACTTTTCGGAACCGTAGGGATGCACGCCGACGGCCAGGTCAGCCATGACACCGATCTCCATGCCAACCTCGCGGGCCACATGCTGCGCATGCTCGAGCTGCTCGGCGACGACCCACTGGCACCACTGGTAGAAGTCAACGCGGTCGGCCAGCTCGAGTCGCTCAAGTTCGACGCGAGGCGCGGAGGAACGGGCCAGGTCCTCGGGCAACTCGATCGTGCCTTCGCGCTCAACGAGGGCGCACCACAGCGCGTAGTTGGAAAGCTCCGAGCCGCCACGCTCAATGAAGTGATCCAGCTGGCTCTGGCGGTGATACGAGCGAGGAGCCGCAAAGATCAGTTCGAGCGCCTTGCGCTTGGCCTCCCACGAACAATCACGATCGATCAGGTCCTCGCGACTGTCGAACTGACGGGTCTCATCACTCAGCTGCTCGATAGCATCGCGTGAGGCCTGCGGCAGGGATGAGAACTCCTCAATGTCCTCGGGGCGGATGTAGATCGGGTTAAGCCAGCGGCGCGATACCGGCAGGTACGGCGACGTTTCCAGCGGAGAAACAGGCTGGGATGCGTGTACCGGATTGATGAGCAGGAAGTCCGCGCCCTTGTCAGCACAGATAGCTGCCAGGTCAGCCAGATCGGTGGCGTCACCGATGCCCCACGAGGAGGCCGAGCGCGTCGAGTACAGCTGAGCGTTGACGCCCCACACGCGGCGCGAGGACTCCAGGAGCGGCAGCGAGAGCGTGTTGGGAACGATGATCAGGGTCGCAGACTCGACGCGCCCACCCTCAACAGTGGCGACGAGGCGGTGCCAGCCCAGCGGCAGCCAGTGAGGGACATCGAAGGTCGCGCGACCCACGAGCTCACCGTCGATCATGCGGGGCGGGACGTAGCGATCCACCTGATCACACGCGCCCTTGCGACCGTCTTCGAGCACCCACTGGACGTTCACCCATGAACCGTCTGGCACGTGCACCGGGAAGAGGTACCCGCCGCCCTGGCGGGCGACGATCGTCGGAGGGAGGGTACGACGCCATTCGCGCTCGTCGGTGATGCGCAGCGCCTCATGCACATCCCCCACCGTGGAGGATTCGTCGAGGGGCAGTCCGAGGGCGCCGAGAACCTTCAGTAGTGTGGACGCGCTGACGCCCACCCAATTCCCATACCAGTCCCAGAAGCCGGTTGCGACGCCGTTGGCATCGGCGATACGGCGCAGCTCTTCGATGTTGTCAGATGCGGGAGCGTGAATATCCACAGAAAAGCCTTCTACGTTGCGGGCTGATAACACATTTAATTCTAGGCGTGGACTCGCTGAGACAGAGTCTCCGTGGACGTGTCATGGGCCACGCCTGAGAGGATCGCGATCATTGCAGCAGCGACATCGTCCGACTGTGCGCCACACACGATCTGGACAACATCACCAGAACGCACGACGGCAAGAACGCCATCCACGCGCAGCGCAGCCTCGTCGACGTCTCTCTGAGACTTCACCTGAATTCGGATGCGCATCGTGCAGGGTTCGACCTCGACAATATTGAGGTGTCCACCCAGCGCGTCGATAAGCGTTTGTTCAATCGCCATCGGAGCCCCTTTCGCGCGGTCGGATATTTGCGATACGTGTCACATAGTAGATGTGACCTGCGCAAAAGGCAAGTGGCATCCGCTACATGAGCAAATATCCGCCGATCGCCCGTGACAGAGGCGAAAGTTCCTGCAAGCAGCTACAATCACCCACCCTGTCAATCTCGCTTCTCGCAGATTGACACCATCAGGACTTCGCGCGTGCCTACTCAACATACAACCGGGGGAGGACCTTTCGGCCCTCCCCCGCAGTCATGTGCGTCGCGCAGATCAGTCGCGCGTCAGCTTGCGATGCGTCACGCGATGCGGATTCGCCGCCGCCTCGCCGAGGCGCGCGACCTTATTCTTCTCGTACGCCTCGAAGTTGCCCTCGAACCAGTACCACTTGTCCGGATGCTCCTCGGTGCCCTCCCACGCCAGGATGTGGGTGGCGACACGGTCGAGGAACCAGCGGTCGTGAGTAATAACAACGGCACAGCCGGGGAACGCCAGGAGGGCGTTTTCCAGCGAGCTGAGGGTCTCAACATCCAGGTCATTCGTGGGCTCGTCGAGCAGGAGGAGGTTGCCACCCTGTTTAAGGGTGAGAGCCAGGTTCAGACGGTTGCGCTCACCACCGGAGAGGACACCGGACGGCTTCTGCTGATCGGGACCCTTGAAACCAAAGGCGGAGACATAGGCCCGCGAGGGCATTTCCACGTTACCCACCTGGATGAAGTCCAGGCCGTCGGAGACAACCTCCCACACCGTCTTCTCAGGGTCAATGCCGGCGCGCGTCTGGTCAACGTAGCTGATCTTGACGGTCTCGCCGATCGTCAGCTCGCCGCCATCAAGGGGCTCAAGGCCAACAATTGTCTTGAACAGCGTGGTCTTACCAACGCCGTTCGGGCCGATGATGCCGACGATACCGTTGCGTGGCAGCGAGAAGGACAGACCGTTGATGAGGGAGCGGTCGCCGAAGCCCTTGCGAAGATCCTTGGCCTCGATGACGACGCTACCCAGGCGCGGACCCGGCGGAATCTGGATTTCCTCGAAGTCAAGCTTGCGCGTGCGCTCGGCCTCGGCCGCCATCTCCTCGTAGCGAGCCAGACGGGCCTTCGACTTGGCCTGGCGCCCCTTTGCGTTGGAGCGCACCCACTCGAGTTCTTCCTTCAGACGCTTGGCAAGCTTGGCATCCTTCTGCCCCTGAACCTCGAGACGCTTTTCCTTCGTCTCCAGGTAGGTGGAGTAGTTGCCCTCGTAGGGGTACAGGTGACCGCGGTCAACCTCAGCGATCCAGCCGGCAACATGGTCAAGGAAGTAACGATCGTGGGTCACCGCAATGACCGCACCCGGGTAGGACGCAAGGTGCTTTTCGAGCCAGAGCACACTCTCGGCGTCGAGGTGGTTGGTGGGCTCGTCGAGCAGGAGCAGGTCGGGGGCCTCAATGAGGAGCTTGCACAGCGCCACGCGGCGACGTTCACCACCGGAGAGCACGGAGACAGGCTGGTCCGGGGGCGGGCAGCGCAGCGCATCCATAGCCTGGTCGAGCTGAGAATCGATATCCCACGCATTGGCAGCATCAATCTCGGTCTGCAGCTTGCCCATTTCCTCCATGAGCGCATCGAAGTCCGCGTCAGGATTCGCCATCTCTTCGGAAATCTCATTGAAGCGCGCGAGCTTAGCGAAAATATCGGCAGCGCCCATACGAACGTTTTCGATGACGGTCTTCGTGTCGTCGAGGATGGGCTCCTGCATCAGAATGCCGACCGTATAGCCGGGGGTCAGACGGGCCTCGCCATTGCTGGGCTCATCCAGGCCAGCCATGATCTTCAGGATCGAGGACTTACCGGCACCATTGGGGCCGACCATACCGATCTTGGCGCCTGGGAAGAAGCTCATGGTGACATCGTCGAGGATGACCTTGTCACCGATGGCCTTGCGAGCCTTGATCATCTGATAAATAAACTCCGCCACGTTACTCCGTTCGGGTGGTTCGAGGCGCGCCCTCGCGCGCGTGTTCACCCCTATGGTACCGACCCGGTACGGGCCGATGAGCCGCACAGTGGGATGCAGGGGTCGGTGATCCTCATCTCAGCGCACTATTTCGCGGATTTCCCGCCTTCCGCTTTCCGCAAGGGTTACGCGATGGTTACGGATCCGTAGTGATTTGTCGAAAACTATTCCAATTTTTTAAAAAACGCATGCGTAGGTTTGATTTTTAAGACAAACTTTTAAGTATCGGGGGACGAGTGCCTCCACTGTCAAACAGCATCACCCGGAGGGAGGAACGCCGTTGAATACGCCCGAACGTATCACCATCGACGGTACCAGTGCGCCGATCTATCACGTCCACTGCACCCCCTCGACAAACGATCTCGCGGCCAGTCTCCTCACCGATACCGCGACACCCACCCCGCATCTCACAACAATCATCGCCGATTGCCAAAGCGCCGGGCGTGGCCGCCTCGGACGGACGTGGATAGCCCCCGAGGGGGAGGCCATCCTCGCGTCCACCGTCGTTTCCCTGCCTACCTCGGTTCCCACCGATCAACTCGGATGGCTCGTGTACGCCTGCGGCCTGGCTGTTCGCGATGCGCTCGCGCGCCGACTCGAACCTCTCGGCCACAGTGTCTGCCTGAAATGGCCCAACGACGTCCTCGTCGATGGAGAACGCAAAATCTGTGGAATCCTCGCCCAGCTCGCACCGGCCTCGTCCCCGTTCACGACCGCGATCATCCTCGGCTACGGTATCAACGTTGCCCAACGCCCCGATAACCTCGCCACCGAGCAAGCCACCTCTCTGTACGCCGAAGGTGACGACGAGGCAGCCCAGGCAACTGACGCTGTCATACATGCCGTCCTTGCCGACGTGCTCTCCGGACTAGAGAAGCGGATCCGTGCACTTATTGCCCGCGGAAACGCCCACGACAGCGGACTCGCCAAGGAAGCCGCAAGCGCCCTGCCGCTCCTCGGCCGCCGTATTGCGCTCGCGGAGCCGACGGACCCCAGCGGCCACGTGGCACTCGAAGGAGAGGCAGTGTCGCTATCGTCGACCGGTTCCCTCCTCGTGCGCACGGATGACGGTCACACTCACGACATCAACGCCGGCGACGTCCTGGCTACCGGAATACCTCTGACAATCGCTCACGACACCAAGGAGAAGCGTGCGAACAATTAATCGAATCCTCGTCGCCAACCGTGGAGAAATCGCTCTGCGCGTGTGCCGCACGGCCACGGATATGGGCATCTCGACGATCGCTGTCTACGCTGATCAGGACATGGCCGCACCCCACACGCGCGAGGCCGACGAGGCGCTGTCCCTGGGCGGCGACGATGCTGCGTCGACGTACCTGAACGGTGAGAAAATCCTGGCGATTGCGCTAGAGACGGGTGCGGATGCGATTCACCCGGGCTACGGATTCCTCTCGGAGAACTCCGAATTCGCGCGCGCCGTCGAGGATGCCGGCATTGCGTGGCTCGGCCCCGCCTCCGACGTCATTGATGCGCTGGGTGACAAGATCAAGGCGCGTCGCGTCGCCGAGGAGTGCGGCGTTGCGCCGGTTCCCGGCGTGTCCGAACCCGTGACCTCGCGCGAGGAAGTTGAGGCATTCATCGCCTCCGCCGGTTACCCCGTGGTGCTCAAGCGAGCCGACGGCGGCGGCGGCCGAGGCATCAGCATCATCCGCTCGCAGGCTGACTTGGACCTGTTCTTTGCTCGTCACACGGACGCCGCCGACCTGGGCGCTCACTTCGTCGAGCGCTTCGTCGAGGTCGCCCGTCACGTGGAGACCCAGTCGGCGCGCGACTCGCTGGGAAACTTCCACGTCATCTCTACCCGTGACTGCTCCGTGCAGCGCCGCAACCAGAAGCTGGTCGAGGAGGCGCCCGCGCCATTCCTGCCCGAGGGTGCGCACGAAACGCTCGTGAACGCGTCGCGCGCGCTCTTCGAGCACGTGAACTACGTCGGCGTGGGCACGGTCGAGTTCCTCCTGGAGCCCGACGGCAGCATCTGGTTCCTCGAGGTCAACCCGCGCCTGCAGGTCGAGCACCCCGTCTCCGAAGAAGTCACGGGCATCGACCTGGTGCGCGAGCAGATTCGCATCGCGCAGGGACTGCCGCTCACCACTCCCCCGGAGCCGCGCGGCCACTCCTTCGAGTTCCGCGTCACCTCCGAGGATCCCTCGAAAGACCTCACCCCCACCGCCGGTCGCCTCGATGAGGTGCACTGGCCCCTGGGACCCGGCATCCGCCTCGAACTGGGTATCGATGAGGGCGATTCGGTCCAGACGGCCTTCGACTCGATGATCGCCAAGATCATCGTGACGGGTGCGGACCGGGAGCAGGCTCTCGCTCGCTCGCGCCGCGCGCTGGCCGAGTTCTCGGTGCAGGGCGTAGCCACCCCGGTGCCCGTTTACCAGGACATCATCAACGATCCCGACTTCTGCGGCGTGGGCGGATTCAACGTCTCGACGCGGTGGTTCGAGACGACGTTCATGCCCCAGCACGACTATTCGGATCTGGCGGTGCCGGCCGAGGCCTCGTCGACTGCTGATCTGCCCCGTCAGACCTACATCATCGAGCTGGACGGACGCCGGGTGTCCCTGACGCTGCCGGCGGGCATGTTTAACGCCCCGGCGGCTCGTGCCCCGCGCCCACCCCAGCCGCTGCGCTCAGCCCCGCGCCGCGCAGGCGCATACGCCGTGCAGGCCGGGCCTCACCAGGGTGCCCCCGGCGACATCGTCGCCCCCATGCAGGCCATCGTCGTTGCCCTGGCCGTCTCCGAGGGCGACCAGGTCGAGGAAGGCCAGCTCGTGGCCGTCCTCGAGGCCATGAAGATGGAAAAGCCGCTTCTCGCTCCCCGCGCGGGCACCGTTACCTCCCTGTCGATCAAGCAGGGTGACACCGTGACCGCGGGAAGTCGCATCGCCCACATCGCTACCGAAGAGGAGGCACGATGAGCACACCCAGTCCGCTCACGCGTGACGGGTTCATTCAGGCCCAAGACGCAATCGCGCAGGCCGCCGAAGAGAAGGCCGCGCAGCGCCAGCACGCCAAGAAGAAGCTGACGGCCCGCGAGCGCCTGTCTCTGTTCTTTGACGATGGCGTGTGGCACGAGGTCGGTCAGTTCATCGGTGGTTCGGTGCGTGAGGGCCGTATCGGTTCTGCGGTCGCGGCTGGTTACGGTCGCGTCCAGGGTCGTATGGTCGCTGCCTACGCTCAGGATTTCTCGGTTCTCGGTGGCACGCTGGGTAAGGTCGAGGGCGATAAGATCGTCGATCTGATTGACCGGGGTATTCGGATGCGTATTCCGATCGTCGGCATTCAGGATTCGGGCGGCGCCCGCATCCAGGAGGGCGTCGTCGCTCTGGCGCAGTACGGCCGCATTTTCAAGAAGACGTGCGAGGCCTCGGGTCTGGTTCCCCAGATTTCGATCATTCTGGGTCCGTGCGCCGGTGGTGCCGTGTATCAGCCTGCCCTCACCGACTTCATCGTGATGACGCGCGAGAACTCGCACATGTTTGTGACGGGTCCGGATGTCGTCGCGGCGACGACCGGCGAGAAGGTCACGCTCGATGAGCTGGGTGGCGCGGCGATTCACAACTTCCAGTCGGGCGTCGCGCACCACATGGCGGACACGGAGGAAGAGGCGATCGACTACGTGCGTTCGCTCCTCGACTACCTGCCGTCCTCGTGCGAGGTTGCGCCTCCCAAGTATGAGTACATTCCCAATCCCGAGGACGAGGCGGCGGCACGCGCGGTTGCAGAGCTGGTTCCGACCTCGGCGCGTCAGCCGTACGACGTGCGCGACGTGGTGCGTTCCCTTGTGGACCACGGCGAGTACGTGGAGATTCAGGACCTGTTCGCTCCCAACGTGACGATCGGTTTCGCGTGCGTCGATGGCCAGTCGGTGGGCATCGTGGCCAACCAGCCGATGAACGATGCGGGCACGCTCGACGTGGATGCTTCTGAGAAGGCTGCTCGTTTCGTTCGTTTCTGCGATGCCTTCGGTCTGCCGATCGTGACCTTCGTGGATGTTCCCGGCTACCGCCCGGGTACCGAGCAGGAGCAGGCGGGCATCATCCGCCGCGGCGCAAAGGTGATTGTGGCCTATGCGAACGCGACCGTCCCGATGGTGACCGTCATCCTGCGCAAGGCCTACGGCGGCGCGTACATCGTCATGGGTTCGAAGTCGATCGGCGCGGACCTGGCGTACGCATGGCCGGACGCGCAGATCGCGGTCATGGGTGCCGAGGGCGCGGCGTCGATCATGTACCGTCGCGAACTCGCTGCCGCCCGCGAGAACGGCACCTTCGAAGAGACGAAGGCCGAGCTGGTTGCCCGCTACGAGGAGGAAACCGTCAATCCCGAGGTTTCCGTGTCCTCCGGTCAGCTCGACGGCATCATCGCCCCCGCCGATACCCGACAGACCATCATCGATTCCCTGCACCTGCTGGTCTCCAAAGACCAGCGTGCACCCCACGTCAAGCGTCACGACAACGGTCCTCTGTGACCGGAGCCGTTTGAGAAGAATTGTCCCCGAAGGAAAGTAAGAACATGTCGTTTGTGACCTCCCTGAATGAGACCCCCTACGCGCTGACCTTTGCCGGTCAGGCCACCCCGTGGCGTGCCGCGCTCGACGAGATCGCCCACGATCCTGAGATCGCTGCGATCGTTGACGGCGTCATCAAGGCCTCGGATCAGGTGCTCTCCCCGGTGCGCCGCTCGCTGGCCACCCAGTCGGTTGCGTCCCTGCCTTTCGCTATCCCGGCCGAGGCTGGCGAGGAGGCTGTGACCCGCGACGTTGCAGGCCCGGACGAGGCCGCCCTGTCGGTTCCGGGTATCGTTGCCGCCCAGCTGGGTGCACTCATCGACCTGACGCGCGCAGGCCTGAACATCGTGGCGAACCAGCCCACCGCTTTTGAGGGACACTCTCAGGGCGTGCTCGGCGTGGAGATTGCGCGTGCGTGGATCGCCGGAGACGAGGCCCGCGCCGCTTCCGTCTTCGCGCTGGCCCGCCTGATCGGCGCGGCCGCTGCCCGCATCACGCGTCGCGCCCGCGCCCCGCACGCGGGCGACGCCACCTACATGGTGTCCGTACGAGGTGTGTCCGACGCTCTCCTCGAGCGCATCATCTCCTCCCTGCCCTCGACCTCGCATCCGCTGTCGATCGCGCTGCGTAACGACACCGACACTCACGTCGTCTCGGGTGCGCCCAACGACCTGGCGTCCCTGGTCGCCGCCATTGAGCGCGCCGCCGCCAAGGACAAGGCCGCGCACGACGCGCACGAGCGCGGCGGTCGCCCGCTGACCCCTGTGTGCGAATACCTGCCGGTCTACGTGCCTTTCCACTCCCCCATGCTCGCCGACGCCCTCGCCCTCGTGGACGAGTGGGCCGCCCAGTGCGGTATTGACGCCAAGCTTGCCCACTCCCTGGCCGCCGCCGTGCTCACGACCCCCGTGGACTGGCCGGCTCAGATCCGCGCCGCCGCCGAATCGGGTGCCACGTGGATCGTCGACATGGGCCCCGGTGCCACGACCGTGCGCATGACCCGCGCCCTCGTCGAAGGCACCAGCGTCGGCGTCGTCGCCGCCGGAACCGCCTCCGACCGTGACAAGGCCGCGACCCCCGGCTGGGCCCCCGAGCCCGGCACCGACTGGTCGCACCTGCGCCCCGGCCTCGTGACCCTGCCCGACGGCAAGACCGTCGTCGACACCGCCTTCTCGCGCCTGACCGGCCGCTCCCCCGTCCTCCTGGCCGGCATGACCCCCACGACGGTTGACCCCGAGATCGTTGCCGCTGCCGCCAACGCCGGTTTCTGGGCCGAAATGGCCGGTGGTGGTCAGGTCACCGAAGAGGTCTACAACGAGAACCTGGCGGGCTTGCGCGCCCAGCTGCGTCCCGGTCACACCGCCGAGTTCAACTCCATGTTCCTGGACCGCTACCTGTGGAACCTGCAGTTCGGCCAGGCCCGCATCGTGTCGCGTTCGCGCGCGTCCGGCGCCCCCATCGATGGTGTCGTTGTCTCTGCGGGTATCCCCGAGAAGGACGAGGCCCTCGCCCTCATTGAGCAGCTGCGCGCCGACGGCTTCCCCTACGTGGCCTTCAAGCCCGGCACGGTCGACCAGATCCGCAAGGTCATCGCGATCGCCCGCGAGGCCGATCCGATCAAGGTGATCGTCCAGGTCGAGGACGGCCACTCCGGCGGCCACCACTCCTGGGAGGACCTGTCCGACCTGCTGCTGGCCACCTACGCGCAGCTGCGCGCCCAGTCCAACATCGTCCTGACCGTGGGTGGCGGCATCGGTACGCCCGAGCGCGCGGCCGACTTCCTGACCGGCGAGTGGTCGGCACGCTACGGCCGCCCGCCCATGCCCGTCGACGGTGTCCTCGTGGGTACCGCCGCGATGACTACGAAGGAAGCGCACACGACGAAGGCCGTCAAGGAGCTCCTCGTGGCCACCCCCGGTGTGCCCGACAACGACGAGCTTGGCGGCTGGGTCGGCGAGGGCGTGACCCGCGGCGGCATGACCTCCGGCCTGTCCCACCTGCGCGCCGACATGCACGAGGTATCCAACGCGGCCGCCGCTGCCGCTCGCATCATCGCCGAAATCGGCTCCGATGGCGCCCAGGTGCGCGCCCGCAAGGACGAGATCGTCGAAATCCTCTCCCACACGGCCAAGCCCTACTTCGGTGACCTCGAAGAGATGACCTACGAAGCCTGGGTGCGCCGCTTCGCTGACCTGTCCTACCCGTGGGTTGATCCCACCTGGCAGATCCGCTACCACGACCTGCTCCAGCGCGTCGAGGCGCGTCTGGCGCCCGTGGACCACGGCGAGGTCGAAACCCTCTTCCCGACCGTCGAGGACGTCGCCGACGCGCACGCCGCCGCCGACCGTCTGATGGCCGCCTACCCGAACGCCGCAACCACGCACGTCACCCCGATCGACGCCGCCTGGTTCCCGGCTCTGTGCCGCTCCTACCCCAAGCCGATGCCCTTCGTCCCGATCCTGGATGACGACCTCATCCGCTGGTGGGGCCAGGACTGCCTGTGGCAGGCGCAGGACGAGCGCTACAGTGCCGACCAGGTCCGCATCATCCCCGGCCCCGTCTCCGTGGCCGGCATCGACCGCGTCGACGAGCCCGTCGCCTCCCTGCTGGGCCGCTTCGAGGCCGCCGCAGCCTCGCGTCTGACCGACTCCGGCGTCGTGGCGACCCCGGTCGCCTCCCGCCTGGGCAACGGCAAGCCCGCTGCCACCCGCGAGGAATGGCTGCGCAAGGTCCCCTTCATCTCGTGGACCGGCCACCTCATGACGAACCCCGCCGCCATCCTCGATGAGGAGCGCGTCTCCCTGAATCCGACTGACACCGGCGTGGACATGGTCATCCACCTGGACACCGCGTGGGACAATGATCCGCGCGGCACCGACAAGCACGCCGTGCGCGAGCTGGTCTTCCCGCTGATTATCTCCGGTGAAGACGGCGCCGTCCCCGTCATTGACGAGGCCAAGCTGCCCCAGCACATGTACGCGATGCTCGCGGCCACCGCCGGCGTGACCTCCGTGTCCGTCGCGGGTGACACCGTGGACGCGCTGCCGGTGATGGTTCCCTCCACCAAGTCCGTCTTCGGCGAGGCCCACTACTCCTTCACGCTGGCCCCCACGCTGGGCTTCGACCACGCCGAGGCCACGGGTGCCGCCCTGCCCGCCAACTACGAGCTGGCGGCTTGGGCTCCCGACGCCCTGCTTGGCCCCGCCTGGCCCGCGATCTACGCGGCCCTGGGTTCTGCCATCCACAACGACTACCCGGTCATTGAGGGCCTGCTCAACGCCGTCCACCTCGATCACTCGATCACCCTGGAGTACACGCCCGAGCAGATGCTTCAGCGCGGCATTTCGACGATCGACGTGACCAGCCACGTGGCCGCCGTCGATGAGTCCTCCTCCGGCCGCATCGTCACGGTCGCCCTCGAGCTGACCGCCAACGGTGAGCACGTGGGTTCCACGCAGGAGCGCTTCGCGATCCGTGGCCGCGCCACCGGCAACCGCGCGCCCTCCGAGGCCGCGCCCTTCGGTGGCGCAACCATCGAGGTCGTGGACACGCCCCGCTCGGTCCTGCGTCGTGTGAGCGTCAAGGCCCCCGACGACATGACGCCGTTTGCGATCGTGTCGGGCGACTACAACCCGATCCACACCTCCTACGCGGCCGCCAAGGTCGCAGGTATGGACGCACCCCTCGTGCACGGCATGTGGCTGTCGGCCACCGCTCAGCACGCGGCCGAGGCTGTCGTCGCCGGCCAGGGCGGCGCTCAGATCGCCGGCTGGACGTACTACATGTACGGCACCGTCGACCTGAACGACGAGGTTGAGATCACCGTCGAGCGCGTGGGTCGCGTCGTCGGCGGCGGCCTGTCCCTCGAGGTCACCTGCCGCATCAACAAGCAGGTCGTGTCTCGCGCCTCCGCCTACACCTTCGCCCCGAAGGTCGCCTACGTCTACCCCGGCCAGGGCATCCAGAGCGCCGGCATGGGCCTTGACGAGCGCACCAAGTCAAAGGCGGTCGACGAGGTCTGGCGCCGCGCGGATGCACACACCCGCTCGGCGATGGGCTTCTCCATCCTGTCGATCGTGCGCGATAACCCGACCGAGATCGTGGCGCGCGGCGTGACCTACCGTCACCCCGAGGGCGTCCTGAACCTCACCCAGTTCACGCAGGTTGCGCTCGCAACGCTGGCGATCGGCCAGACGGCCCGCATGCGCGAAGAGGGCGTCCTGGTTCCCGGCGCTGCCTTCGCCGGCCACTCCCTCGGCGAGTACGACGCGCTGGCAGCCTACGCGGAAGTGTTCCCCCTCGAAACCGTCCTCGACCTGGTCTTCCAGCGCGGTTCCACGATGCACTCGCTCGTGCCCCGCGATGAGAACGGCCGTTCGAACTACCGCATGGGTGCCCTGCGTCCGAACCAGTTCGGCGTCGATGATGCGCACGTCGTGGAGTACGTCGACTCGATCGCTCAGGCCTCGGGTGAGTTCCTCCAGATCGTGAACTTCAATCTGGCGGGTCAGCAGTACGCGGTCGCCGGCACGGTTGCGGGCCTGAAGGCCCTCGAGGAGGACGCCAGCAAGCGCGCTGCCGAGCGTGGCGGCAAGCGTCCCTTCATGTACGTTCCCGGCATCGACGTGCCCTTCCACTCCACCGTCCTGCGCAGTGGCGTGGCGGACTTCCGCACGAAGCTCGACGAACGTATTCCCGCGCAGATCGATCCCGCGAAGCTCGTGGGCCGCTACATCCCCAACCTGGTGGCGCGTCCCTTCGAGCTCACCCGCGAGTTCGCCCAGTCCATCCTCGACGTGGTTCCCTCCGAGACGGTGCGCGAGCTGCTCGAGACGGAAGGCGCGTGGGACGGCGCCCTGGCCACCCCGGGTGTCCTGGCCCGCACGCTGCTCATCGAGCTGCTGTGCTGGCAGTTCGCCTCCCCGGTGCGCTGGATCGAGACGCAGCGCGTACTGCTCTCGACCGAAGAGGCCGCCCCCGGCGTTGCGGGCCTGGGCGTCGATGAGGTCATCGAGGTCGGCCTGGGTGCCGCCCCGACGCTGGCCAACCTGGCAGCGCGTACCCTGCTCGCCCCCGAGTTCGCGCTCTCTCGCGTGGATGTCTTCAACGTCCAGCGCGACGAGTCCCGCGTCTACGCGACCGATGTCGCCGTGATCGAGGACGATGAGGACGAGGAAATCACCCCGGAGGCTCCCGCCGCCGAGGCTGCCCCCGCGCCCGCTCCGGCCGCCCCCGTGGCCGAGGCCGCTCCGGCCCCCGCCCCCGCGGCTCCGACAGGCGGCCCCTCGGGTGCCGACGTCGCGGACCTGCCCTTCACCGCGTCCTCCGCGATTCGCGCCCTGCTGGCCCTGTCCGCGAAGATCCGCATCGACGAGGTCGGCGCCACCGACACGACCGAGTCGCTCACCAACGGCGTCTCCTCGCGTCGCAACCAGCTGCTCATGGATATGTCCTCCGAGCTGGGCCTGAACTCGATCGACGGTGCCGGCGAGGCCGATGTGGCCACGCTGTCTGCGACGGTCGACAAGGCTGCCAAGGGCTACAAGCCCTTCGGGCCGGTTCTGGCCGAGGCCGTCAAGGAGCGCACGCGCAAGCTGTTCGGTGCCGCTGGCGTCAAGGCCGGCCGCATCGCCGAGCGCGTCACCGGAACGTGGCAGCTGGGCACCGGTTGGGCGCATCACGTCACCGCCGAGATCGTCCTGGGCACCCGTGAGGGTGCCTCGACCCGCGACGGCGACCTGGCGACCCTGCCCCTGGACGCCCCGACGAACGCCGCCGGTGTCGATGCCCTCATCGATGCTGCCGTGGCCGCCGTTGCTGCCCGCGAAGGCATCGCGGTGTCCCTGCCCAGCGCTGGCGGTTCTGCCGGTGGCGGTGTCGTCGACTCCGCTGCTCTCGACGCCTACGCCGCGTCCGTCACCGGTGAGGACGGCGTCCTGGCCAAGACGGCTCGCACGATCCTGTCCGAGCTGGGCCTGAACGCTCCTGCCCCCACCGGCGAGGATTCCTCCGATGACGCTCGCGTCATCGACGCGGTTGCCGCCGAACTGGGTTCGGGCTGGGTCGACCTCGTCGAGCCTCGCTTCGATGCCGCGCGCGCCGTCCTGCTGGACGACCGCTGGGCATCCGCCCGTGAGGATGTCGCCCGCTACGTCGCCGAAGGCACCCTCGCCGAGGGTGCGTCCTTCGTGGGCACCGGTCGCGCAGTGGCCGAACAGGCCTCGTACTGGGCGAACCGCCTGCGCGGCGAGGGCGATCACGAGCGCGCCGCTCGCCTGGAGCAGATCGCGGCCGACGCGCTCTCCTCCTCGGACGAGCTGCCCTACGCCAGCGACGTCGCAGTGGTCACCGGCATGACCCCCGCCTCCATCGGCGGCGCGGTCGTGGGCGGCCTGCTCGCCGGCGGCGCAACCGTCATCGCAACCTCCTCGTCGATCTCGGCCGCGCGCCTGGCCTTCGCCAAGGAGCTCTACCGCACGCACGCCGCAGGCGGCGCGAAGCTGTGGCTGGTTCCCGCTAACCTGGCCTCCTACCGCGACGTCGACGCGCTCGTGGAGTGGATCGGCACCGAGCAGACCAAGTCCGTGGGCGCCGACATTAAGGTGACCAAGGAAGCCCTGGTCCCGACGCTGTTCTACCCCTTCGCAGCCCCGCGCGTCTCCGGCACGCTGGCCGACGCGGGTCCTGCCTCCGAGAACCAGATGCGACTGCTGCTGTGGAGCGTCGAGCGCTCCATTGCCGGTCTGTGCGCAATCGGTTCCGACATGCACGCCGACCACCGCCTGCACGTCGTGCTGCCCGGTTCCCCCAACCGCGGCATCTTCGGCGGCGACGGCGCGTACGCTGAGGCGAAGGCCTCCTTCGACGCGATCGCGACCCGCTGGACGGCAGAGCCGATCTGGGGTTCGCGCGTGTCGATCGCTCACCCGCGTATCGGTTGGGTGCGTGGCACCGGCCTCATGGGCGGTAACGACCCGATGGTCGCCGCCGTCGAGGCTGCGGGTGTTCGCACCTGGTCGACCAAGGAAATGGCCGAGCAGCTGCTCGCGCTCTCGAGCACCGAGGTCCGCGCCCAGGCTGCCTCCGCTCCGGTGGATGCCGACCTGACCGGCGGCCTGGACTCCTCCATCGACCTGCGCGCCCTGCGCGCCCAGGCAGAGGCCGCAGCCCCCGAGGCCCCCGCATCGGAACCGGTTGCGACCGTGTCCGCGCTGCCCTCGCCCTCGCAGGTCACCGTGCCGCACGTCGAGCCGTCACAGTGGGGTCACACCACCGCGTCGCTGGCCGACACGGTCGTCATCGTCGGTCACGGCGAGGTCGGCCCGTGGGGCAGTGCTCGTACCCGCGTGCAGGCCGAGCTCGGCATCCACACCGACGGCACCGTCGAGCTCACCCCTGCGGGCGTGCTTGAACTCGCCTGGATGACCGGCCTGCTGACCTGGTCGGACACCCCCGTGGGCGGCTGGTACGACAAGGACGACCAGCTGGTCCCCGAGTCGGAGATCTTCGATCACTACCGCGACGAGGTCGTGGCCCGCTCCGGCGTGCGCTTCTTCCACGATGACGGCCCGCTGCACGACGGCTACACGCCCGAGTCGGCGATGGTCTTCCTGGACCGCGACATCACGTTCACGGTCGAGGACGAGGCCGAGGCTCGCTCCTACGCCGAGGCTGACCCGCAGTTCACCGTGGTCGAGCAGACCGCGTTCGGTGAGTGGCAGGTGACCCGCAAGTCCGGCGCCCAGGTGCGCGTGCCTCGTCGCGCGACCCTCAACCGCCGCATCGGTGGTCTGTTCCCCACCGACTTCGATCCGGCTCGCTGGGGTATCCCGGCCTCGATGCTGGACTCGATCGACCCGATCGCCGTGTGGAACCTGGTCTCCGCCGTCGACGCGTTCGTGTCCGCCGGCTTCAGCCCCGCCGAGCTGCTGCGCATCGTCCACCCGGCGGCCGTTGCCTCCACGCAGGGCACCGGCTTCGGTGGCATGCGTTCGATGCACAAGCTGTTCGTCGACCGCTTCCTGGGCGAGGAATACCCGCAGGACATCCTGCAGGAGACCCTGCCTAACGTCGTGGCTGCACACACGATGCAGTCCTACGTGGGCGGCTACGGCTCGATGATCAACCCGGTCGGTGCCTGCGCGACCGCCGCGGTCTCCATCGAGGAGGGCGTCGATAAGATCAAGGCTGGCAAGGCTGACTTCGTCGTGGCCGGCGCGATTGACGACATTCAGGTCGAGTCGATCGTGGGCTTCGGCGCGATGAACGCGACGGCGAACTCGAACGAGCTGCTCGCTCGCGGCATCTCCTCGCGCTTCGTCTCGCGCGCCAATGACCGCCGCCGCGGCGGCTTCGTCGAGGCACAGGGTGGTGGCACCGTGCTGCTGACCCGCGCGTCGGTGGCGCTCGACATGAACCTGCCGGTCCTGGCAGTCGTGGGACACGCGCAGACCTTCAGCGATGGTGCGCACACCTCGATTCCGGCGCCCGGCCTGGGTGCCCTCGCGGTGGCGCGCGGCGGACGTGACTCGGTCATCGCCCGCAACCTCGGCGAGCTCGGCGTTGGTATCGACGACGTGGCCTTCGTGTCCAAGCACGACACGTCCACGAACGCCAACGACCCCAACGAGTCGGATCTGCACACCCGCGTCGGCATGGCGCTGGGCCGCACCCCCGGCAACCCGCTGCTGGTCATCTCGCAGAAGACCCTCACGGGTCACGCGAAGGGCGGCGCGTGCGTGTTCCAGGTGGGCGGCATCATCGATGTGTTCCGCACGGGTCTGATCCCCGCGAACGTCGCGCTGGATTGCGTCGACGACGCGATGGAGCAGTACAGCCCGCTCGTGTGGCTGCGTTCCCCGCTCGACCTGTCCTCTCGCGGACCGGTGCGTGCGGCGTTCGCGACCTCGCTCGGTTTCGGTCACGTCTCCGGCTTCCTGGCGCTGGTTAACCCGGCCGCCTTCGAGGCCATCGTGGAGCGCGAGGCCGGACGTGAGCGCCTCGAGGCGTGGCGCGCAGCATCGGATCGCCGCCTGCGCAACGGCCAGCGTCATATCGAGATGGGAATGCTGGGCCACGCCCCGCTGTTCACCTCAGTGGAGGGTCGCCGCTTGCCCGACGACCCGGCTGTCGGCATCGCGGGTGACGCGCACGAGGTTGAGGCAGCGATCCTGCTGGATCCGAACGCACGCCTCGGTGAGGACGGCTTCTACCACCTGCCCGAAGGCAAGTGAGCGATGCGCGGACTCGGCGTTGACCTGGTCTCCCTCCCTGAGTTTGCCGCTCAGGTGAGGGAACCGGGGTCGACCTTCCTGGACGGCGTTCTGACGCCCAGGGAGGCCCGCCGGGTCCGCGCCCGCGCAGCCGCCACCTCTGGCGCTCAGCCCGGTTCCGCCCGCTATGACGAGGCCGTGGCCCGTCACGCGGGCGGCCTGTGGGCCGCGAAAGAGGCCTTTGTGAAGGCCTGGTCGTGTGCCCTCTTCGGTACTCCACCCCTCATCAGCGAGACCGACATGGATTGGCGCGAGGTTGAGGTAATCCACGACGAGTGGAACCGCCCCGCGATCGCGCTGCACGGACGAGTCGCCGCCGCGTGTGAGGTCTCGCTCGGGGCGCGCTCCACGTGGAGTGCGCTCGTCTCTATCAGCCACGACGGGACGTGCGCCATCGCGCAGGTCGCGATCGTGGATGCGCCCGCCTAAGCGGCGTCGGACGGTTCGAGCGCATCATCGTCATGAGGCTCGAACGACGCGTTTTTCGTCGCATCGGCACCGGCGTGGTCCACCGCCGAATAGTCGAAGCATGACGCAGTGTTTCCGCTCGGGGTCGAGGATTCAACCTCAGCACCAACGCACCCCTCCAATGTGCCCACAGGCGTCAGGTCGCCTCCCGCTGCCGGAGCGTGAAGCGTCGGCCCTCTATCCTGTGTGCCTGCCTCATCGGGTAGCATCTCCGTTCCTCCATCCGGGGCAACAGCTTCAGTGTGCGGCTGGTTCGTGAGCTCGGCCTCCGCTCCCGACCCCTGCGATATCACCGCAGAACCCGGCCCCGACCTCGTCGAATAGGGATCACCCTCCGTGCCTCCCGCGGCTTCGTCGGTCGAGTGCGCGCCATTCTTTCTGAACTGGGAGGTCCCCCGCGCCAGATCATGGCCGACCGAGGAGGCCCGGTAGACGATCGATGATCTAATCTGTCCCGCCCCATCGACCCACCCGTTGGGAACGGGCCGGGCAACCACCACGACGGGGTCGCCTTTGCGGCAGCTGCGGAACACGTTGGAGGCGAGCGTATCCCAGGTTTCCACCGTGTACCAGTAGGCGCCGTCCTCCACGTAGGAGGCGTTGCCCGTACGCGCATCCGTCGTGAAGCGCCATCGCGTGATCGCGAGCCGGAAGGTCGTCACGCAGATGTCGCCCTTGACGTGCTTCATTGAGGGTTCTGACCCGATGCGACCCCTCAGGGTCGTCGAAATGTCCTGCATCGTTGCATCCTTTATCTGGTCTGGCCGGCGCTGGCCGGATACGTCCAGGAAAGCCCCGCGAGGTATGTCATTTCAAGCGCTCACGCTCCCCCTGTGGATAACGCGCGTGCCGCTCGGGCCCCTGTGGATAACGCAACGCTGCGCATGTCCCCTGTGCACAGCGCGCCGCACGGCGAGCAACGCCAGACATGGCAAAGCGGCGGCACCCCCGCAGGGATACCGCCGCTCAAGCCTCAGGACCGATATCAGGCCTCGGTGCCCTCGCCCATGGAAGGGATGCCCAGGGCAACAACCTCGCGAGCCACCTCGCGGGCACGCTCCGTCGTCACCGGCCCGGCAGGGAAGAGAACGCGACGGTAGTACTCGAGTTCCTGGATGGACTCCAGGATGTCGGCGAGCGCGCGGTGGCCGCCGTGCTTCTCGGGCGACTCCGCGAAAGCGGCGCGGTACCAGCGCTTAGCCAGCTCCTTGATCGAGGAAACATCCACGAGGCGGTAGTGCAGGTGGTCGATGACGGAGGGCATGTTGGCCTCAAGGAACATCTTGTCGGTGCCCACCGAGTTACCCGCCAGGAGAGCCTTACCCTGCTGGGGCACGAAGCGCTTGATGTAGGACAGGACTTGTTCGGTCGCCTCCTCCATCGACACCGCGCTCGTCTTCAGATCGTCGAGCAGCCCGGAGGACGTGTGCATGTTGCGCACAAAGTCATTCATGTTGTCGAGAGCCTCGGCGGGCGGCGTAATGAGCACGTCCATGCCGGGGTCGACAATCGTGAGGTCGCCGTCAGTGATGACGACCGCCACCTCGATGAGGGCGTCGCGGTTGACGTCCAGGCCGGTCATTTCGCAGTCAATCCAGACCAAGGGGTCTTTCAGAGTTTTCACGCCTTCTATGGTAGTGCGCTCTGGGTCATATGGTTGGGTGGGTCGCACTCGCGGTGGCCACTACTACACTAGGAGGGTATTGGAAGGAGTTCTCATGACCGCTAGTTCTCACGTGACGACACCGAAGGACATCCGCCAGGCTGCAACCGCCCTGGAGGGGGTGGCCGTGCGCACGAACCTGGATCGTTCGGAGCGCCTGTCCACCGAGGCCGGCGTCGATATTTTGCTCAAGCGTGAGGACCAGCAGAAGTGCCGTTCCTTCAAGGTGCGCGGCGCGTACGCGCGTATGTCGCTCCTGTCCCCCGCCGAGCGCGAGCGCGGCGTCGTGTGCGCGTCGGCGGGAAACCACGCGCAGGGCCTGGCCTACGCCTGCGCTCACCTGGGCGTGCGCGGCACCATCTACCTGCCGTCGAATACTCCCCGCCAGAAGCGCCGCCGCATCGCGACGATTGGTGGGCAGTGGGTCGAGCAGGTCATCGTGGACGGCACGTTCGACCGCGCGAACGCGCTCGCTCAGGAGGCCGCGCGCGGCACGGGCCGCACCTACGTCCACCCTTACGACGATCCCTTCACGATCGCCGGTCAGGGCACGATCGGCGTCGAGCTTGAGGAGCAGATGCCCGAGGATACGGCGGCGGTCCTCGTTCCCGTGGGCGGCGGCGGCCTCATCGCCGGCATCGCGACGTGGCTGCGCGCGAACCGCCCCGAGGTGAAGATCATCGGCGTGGAGCCCGCGGGCGCAGCGTCGATGCACGCGGCTCTAGAGGCGGGTCAGCCGATGTCTCTGGCGAAGGTCGATCCCTTCGTGGATGGTACGGCGGTGGGTCGCGCGGGCTCGCTCCCCTTCCATATCGCGTCGCAGTTCGTTGACTCCGTGCTGGTCGTGCCGGAGGGCGCGGTGTGCACGGAGATGCTGGAGCTTTACCAGTCCGACGGCGTCATCGCCGAACCTGCGGGCGCGCTCGCATCGACGGCCGCGCACGTGTACCTGACAGATCCGGCGGATCGCAAGGCCCTGCTCGGCCGCTCCGACGGCGCGATTGTCTGCGTTGTGTCGGGCGGTAACAACGATCTCACGCGATACGCCGAGGTCATGGAGCGTTCGCTGCGCCACGAAGGCCTGCGTCATTACTTCCTCGTGACCTTCCCTCAGCAGCCGGGCATGCTGCGCGTCTTCCTGTCGGATGTGCTGGGTCCCGCGGACGATATCGTGCACTTCGAGTACACGAAGAAGAACAACCGCGAGCTCGGCCCCGCGCTGGTGGGCATCGATTTATCGAACCCGGATGACATCGACGGGCTTCGACACCGCATGGAGGCCTCTCCCTTGCACGTCGAGGAGCTGCCACTGGATTCGGAGATCACGCGACTCGTGATCTGAGCGCGTCACGCATAGCGTCGGAGAGGGGCGCGGTTTCGGGGACGAGGCCGTGGCCCCTCTCCCCTTGTGTCTGCCCCTGGGCGCGTGCCTGGCCTGGGAGCCGCCATGGGTGGCCGCTGGAGGAGTGTGCGCGGTCGCACGCCGCGTGGTGACTGCGGGGTCCGCGGCTGAGGGGGAATCAGGCGGCGAGGGTGACGGGGCGGGTGACGCGCACGCGCACGGAGGGGGTGGAGTTGAAGCGGTAGCCTTCGCCGCGGATCGTGGAGATGAGGTCGGGCAGGATGGAGAGCTTCTTGCGCAGGCGGCGGATGTGGGCGTCGACGGTGCGCGAGTCGGAGCCGAGGTCGGCATCTGCCCAGACGGAGGCGAAGAGCTCGTCGCGGGTGACGGAGCGGTCGGCGTTGGCAGCGAGGTGTGCCAGGAGGTCGTGTTCCTTGGCGCTCAGGCCGGCGTCGCGTCCGTCGAGGGTGACCTGTCCGCGGTCGATGTCAATGTCGATGCGGGAGGAGCTCAGTCGCAGACCGGCCAGGACGTCGAGGAATTCCTCGTAGGAGGTGGGGGTATCGTTGTCAGCGCGGACGGAGGCGGCAGTGGTGTTGACGAGGGTCATGGGTGTATCCGATTCTTCGGGGCCGCACTCCCACTATCGGCGTGGGTATATCACTGCGGCGGTGATTGACAGGGGTATCTGGGGCGTCAATCACATACACATTCGCGACATCATGCCACCGCAGGGGCAGCACATGGGGTTCGCGAAGGTCGTCATGGCTCTAGTCTGTCGGACGAATTAGCTCCGAGCAAGACAATGCTCACAGAGTGAGATTATGTAACAGCAGGTGTTCACGGGAAAGACGGAAAGGGGCGGGCCCAACGGGCCCGCCCCTCACCTATCGCCTAGGAGAACGCTCAGTCCTCCAGGCCGCGCTGGGCACGCACTTGCCGAGTAGCGGAGACAAGGTTGTCCAGCGACGCCTTCGTTTCCTCGTAGCCGCGGGTCTTGAGGCCGCAGTCGGGGTTGACCCACAGGCGCGAGACCGGCACGGCGTCGGCGGCCAGGCCGATGAGCTCGGCGAGCTCCTCGGTGCTGGGGACGCGCGGGGCGTGGATGTCCCACACGCCGGGGCCGATGCCATGGTCGAAGCCGGCCTCGGCGAGTTCGGGGACGACCTCCATCTTCGAGCGCGCGGCCTCGATGGACGTCACGTCGGCGTCCAGGCCCTTGATGGCGTCGATGATCTGGCCGAACTCGGAGTAGCACAGGTGCGTGTGGATCTGGGTGTCGGGTCGAACCGAGGAGGTGGCCAGGCGGAAGGATCCCACGGACCAGTTCAGGTAGTCGGCGTGACGGTCGGCGTCCAGGGGCAGGAGCTCACGCAGGGCGGGCTCGTCGACCTGGATGGCAGCGATGCCGGCGGCCTCGAGATCGGAGACCTCGTCGCGCAGGGCCAGGCCGATCTGGTCGGCGATTTCGCCGAGCGGCAGGTCGTTGCGGGGGAAGGACCACGCGATGATCGTGACGGGACCGGTGAGCATGCCCTTGACGGGCTTGTCGGTGAGCGACTGAGCGTAGCTGGTCCACCCCACGGTCATCGGTGCGGGACGCGAGACGTCGCCCCACAGGATCGACGGGCGCGTGCAGCGCGAGCCGTAGGACTGCACCCAGCCATTGCGCGTGGCCGCGAAGCCGTCGAGCAGCTCGGCGAAGTACTGGACCATGTCGTTGCGCTCGGCCTCGCCGTGGACGAGGACGTCCAGACCCAGCTCCTCCTGGAGAGCGATGACCGAGGCAATCTCCTCGCGCATGCGTGCCTCGTAGTCCGCGTCGGACAGTTCGCCGCGGGCGTTGGCGGCACGGGCTTTACGGATCTCAGTGGTCTGCGGGAACGATCCGATGGTCGTCGTGGGCAGCGGGGGCAGGTGGAGGCGCTCGGTCTGGGCGGCTTCGCGCTCGAGGTAGGGCTCGCGCGCGCGGTCGTCGTCGGTCAGCGCAGCGGTACGGGCCCGGACCTCGGGGCGCACGACGCCGGGGGCGGCGGCGCGCTGCTCGAGGACGCGGGTGGCCTCGGCGACCTCGGCGTCGATGGCGTCCCAGCCTTCGTCGAGGCCGCGGGCGAGGGTGACGACCTCAACGATCTTCTGGTCGGCGAAGGCCAGCCAGGCGTGCAGGTTCTCGTTGAGGGTCGCGTCGTCCCAGGTCTCGAGCGCGGTGTCGTGGGGCACGTGCTGCAGGGAGTTGGAGGTGGCGACGGTGACGCGCGTGGCTCCCAGGGCCTGTGCGGCCTTGAGGGTCTCGCGCAGCTGGGCCAGGTCGGCGCGCCAGATGTAGCGGCCGTCGACGCCGCCAACGACGAGGGTGACGCCCGACAGGTCCGCGTCCTTCGGCAGCGAGCCGCGCAGCGTGTCGACGTGGAGGGCCTCGACGCCCGTCTTGGCCAGGGCCGCCGCCGCGTGCGAGGCGTCGCCGTAGGGGGTAGTGAGCAGGATCTGGGGACGGTTCTGAGAGGCGGCCAGGCGCTCGTAGACGCGAGCGGCCAGCTCGGCCAGTTCGGTGCGGCTGCGCGAGAGGTTGTCGGAGGTGAGGGCCGGCTCGTCGAGCTGGACCCACGGGGCGCCCGCGGCGTGCAGGGAGGCCAGCGCCTCCTCGTAGGCGGCCACGGCCTCGTCGATGCGGGTGAGCGGGTCGAAGTCCGGGGTAGCCGGGTCGGCCTTAGCCAGGGCCAGGTAGGTGACCGGACCGACCAGGACGGGACGGGTCACGTAGCCCCACTCGCGGGCGTCGGTGAAGCGGCGGGTGATCGTGTCGTCGGCGAAGCGCAGGGGCGTGTTGGGGCCGATCTCGGGAACGAGGTAGTGGTAGTTCGTGTCGAACCACTTCGTCATCTCTTCGGGGCCGACCTTGTCGTCACCGCGGGCGAGCGCGAAGTAGAGGTCGAGGCCCTCGCGGCCGGCGAAGCGCGGCGGGATTGCACCCAGGAGGATGGTCGCGTCCAGGACCTGGTCGTACAGGGAGGGCGCGTCGGCCAGGGAGGCGTCGGAGGGGTTCAGGCCGAGCTCGACGAGGCGCGCGAGGTTCTCCTTGCGCAGATCGTTGGCGGCCTGGATTAGCTCGGCATCGGTGATGCGCCCGGCCCAGCGGGCCTCGAGGGCGCGCTTGAGCTCACGGCCACGGCCGATACGCGGATAGGCCAGGATCGTGGCGGTGGGGAACTGCGTGGTCGCAGCGGACATGGTTTTCTCCTTGGGTGTGCTACTCGTTCGGCGTGCGCGGGTGTGGCCCGCACCCTGCCGCAGGGTGGATGGTGGTGCGCCTACGCGCGGGTATCGGGGGTCGAGGCACCGGACCTCTGCGGGTCGGGCGTCACCCCCAGGAGGGCCAGGATGTCCAGGACGGGCTTGGCCTTGTTGAAGGTGTAGAGGTGGATACCGGGCGCGCCTGCATCGAGGACAGAGTGAATGAGACGCGAGCCGAAGACTGCGCCGAACTCGTCGCGTGCCTCCTGATGCGGATAGTCGGACAGCGTCGTCAGCAGGTATTCGGGGACCTCGATGCCGGTGAGGTCCTGGACGCGGCGCAGGCGCGCCGGGTCTGTGGCCGGCAGCAGACCGGGCACGATCGGGATCGTGACGCCAGCGCGGCGGGCGCGTTCGACGAAGGAGGCGTAGACCTCGGCATCCCAGAAGAGCTGGGTGATCGCGAAGGAAGCACCGGCAGCCTGCTTGACGAGGAGGCGCTCAACTTCCTGCGCGGGCGTGGTTCCGGCGGCGGGATTACCCGCAGGGAAAGTGGCCACCGCGATCGTCAACGGCTTGAACGCGGAGCGCAGGGCCTCACCCGGGTGAGCGTCACAGCGGCGCTTTTCGACAGTGCGGATAAGGTGGATGAGCTCGGTGGCGCTGCCGACGCCGCCAGGCCCGGGCTCCCAGCCGTCCTGCCCCACCGGCGGGTCACCGCGCAGAGCCAGGAAGGTACGAACGCCCGAATCGAGGTAGTCGTAGACGGTGGAGACAACCTCTTCGGTCGAGTTTCCCACGCAGGTCAGGTGCGCGATCGGCTGGATCGGCGTATCACGCACGAGGCGATGGACCGTCGAGCGGGCATTGGAGCGGTCCTTGCCGCCGGCGCCGTAGGTAACCGACATGAAGTCGGGGCGCACGCGCAGCAGCTGGTCAACCGTGTTCCAGAAGGGCTGTTCCAGGGAGGGCTTGCGCGGGGGCATGACCTCGAAGGACAGGAGCGTGGGCTCGTGGTCGTGGGTGCAGGGACAGGCGTATTCGTCGTCGGAGAAGGGCACGATGAAACTCTCGTGTTGCGGCTATCCCCCACATGGGTGCGCATCGGCGCGGGTTTTGGCAGTGGGGTCGAGCCTAAGGAATGGCGGACGTCGGCGTCAGCTGCACATTCGGGCACGAATGGACCCGCACATGCGACGGGTGATGTTCGTTCGTGCGTTCATGCCCCCAGTATGTCCGCCTTCGCGTGGGTGACGCAGGAGGGGTCCACGGAACGGGAGTTTGTGACAGCGCCCGTCTCACGTCGACAGTGAGGATGATGGTCATTCGTATTGGCTTTGCCCCACGAGGCTTCACATCGGCGCACGGCCTGTGAGCGTGCTAGACACACGCGCGGCGAGCTGCACTCGGAGGCGCAGGCCTGCCCCACCCGCATCCCACGGGTCGGACTGCGCTCCTGAGCCGCGGTGCTGCACGGGATCGTATCCGAAGTTCCGCTTGGGCCCCGCCGCACACTTCATCGGGCGCGTTCGCGGATAGGTTATGCGCATACGGATAGGTTATGCACATACGGATAGGTTATTAACCTATCCACATCGTCGTAACCTATCCACATCGTCGTAGCCTATCCACATGCGCGAGGCAGCCCCGCCGCGCACACCCGTTATCACGACGACTCACCGGCGTTTATCGGCACCCCGGCTGGTCAGCTCTTGAACTGCACCCCTGAACCTGAGCGCCCATACCGGGCCACGCGTTCGACCACACGTTCGACCACGTATTCATCCACACGCCGGGCATTTGGGGTATTCATAACCCCACGATGAAACAACCACCTTCAATATTGATTTTCCCGCACCAGCACAACGAAAAGTCAACACTCCAGCAACACGTAGTGTCCTATAACCCTTTAACCCTAACCCGAGATGACTGTACACAGTGGGACGATAGAGCTGCCTCCACGGCACCGCCCCGGGACGCCTGTATTCCTGCCGGGGAGCGGTTCCGATGAGAGGAGGTGACTGGGCAATGGCTAAAGACCATCGCCAGCCTCGACGGCGGCGAGGTTGTGACAGGAAGCAGAAAGCCCAGATCGCTGTAGCAGTGATCACGACACTGCCGCAGCTGATCTGGGCGATTGCATTCCTGCTTAGCACCCTGATGGGGAGCTAAGACCATCCCGGAAACCGGGGAGTCGAACAGCGGCAACTGTTCGGCTCCCCCCATTATGCCACGCTGCTCCGGTTCGGGCGGCCACATAACGACCACCAACGATACTTCGTGGCGAGCACCCGCATCACAAGCTGGCGCCTCCGACAGGACTCGAACCTGCAACCTCGGGATTAGAAGGCCCTTGCTCTATCCATTGAGCTACGGAGGCGTGGCGCGTCGCGCCGTCTGTAAGACTAGCGGAGGTTAGCGCGCCTTTCCACCAGCGCGCCCAAGCAGGAACGCGAGCAGCGGGAAAAGCAGCACGGACATCGCGCCAGCAACAACCAGCAGGGATGCCAGCCACGAGGGCAGAACACCCGTCGTAACTCCCAGCTCGGTGACGGCGACGATGATGGGCAGGCCCGTCGCGCCGTACAGTCCGATACATGTCGCGTCCGTCCAACCGACGCGCTCAATCGAACCGTGGAACCGTTCCATCAGGACGATGGGCGCACCGCGCACCACGAGGATCGCGCCAACGAAGGCGACGAGCAGGAACGGATAGCCCGCGACGGCGCTCAGCGAAATGTTCATACCCGAAGTCACGAAGAAGATCGGAATCAGGAACGAGAAGCCGAGGGTGCGCAGCTCTCCCTCGACCATCGTAAAGTTTCCAGGCGCCAGCGCGCGCACGATGATGCCGGCCGCGAATGCGCCGAGCACCATGTCCAACTCCATGACCGCAGACAGGGCCATGAGGCCGGTGAGGACAACCATGACGACGCGCATGAGCGTCTTTTGCGAGGTCTGCGCCCCGTGCAGGATCGTCCGCCCCAACGCGGGATGCTTCAGGATGAAACGCGTCGGAATGGCGACGGCGACAACCGACGCCACCGCGAACACGAGCAGAATAATCGCCGAGGCCCAGGGGCTACGGGCGGAGAGCAGCAGCGACATGGCAATAATGGGGGCGAGCTCGCCGACGGCACCATGAACGAGGACTGCTTTGCCGATCGCGGTGCCCATGACGCCGGCCTCCATGAGGATGGGCAGGAGGGTGCCTAGCGCCGTTGAGGTCAGTGCGATCGCCAGCGCGATGTACGTGGCTGCGGAGACCCCGGTGGTACCCGACGCGGCGACAGCAGCCCAAGACACGGCCAGGCCGATACCGAAGCACACCAGCCAGGTGAACAGCGAGCGCCGACCGGCTCGCCCGTGGACCTCTTGCACATCGATTTCGGTGCCCGCGATCAGGAAGAGCATGCCCATGCCGACCTCGCGGAACAGCGAGATCGGCTCGGTAACGGATGCCAGTCCGAGAACGCTCGGCCCGATAAACACGCCGAAGATCAGGAGCCAGACGACGTCAGGCACACGCTTGTGGGTGAGCGACGAGAGCAGGGGTGCGAGGGCAGCGGAGGCGGCGATCAGGAAGAGAGAGACGATGGCGTCCGCGGTACCTCCGGTTGCGGATGCTGCGACGAGGCCGTGGCCCACTCCCCCGCTCATAGTAAGGATGGTCGTCGGCAGGCTCATGTGCGTTCCTTCTCGGGTCTTCTCTTTGGGCGCGCGCCGCCGATCGCAGGGGCCGACGACTCACACTCAGAAATTGCGGGCATGACAAAGGCCCGGGACGACAAGTCCCGGGCCCGTGTGTGGAAGCGAGGTCAGCCCTCGACGTCCAGGAGGCCGTTCTTGTAGGCCTTGGCCAGGCGGCGGGGCACGCGGATCTCACGGCCGGCAACCTTGACGGTGTTCAGCTCGGTAAGATCAGCCTTCCAGGTAGACCGGCGGGTGCGGGTGTTCGCACGGGACATCTTGCGCTTGGGAACTGCCATGTCTTACCGCTCCTCTTCTTTCTCGACGACTATTCTGATCGGTGCGCCACGCGGGCGCACGGCGACAACCCGACAAGACTACCACGAACAGCGCGCTCAAGCACATCGCGATGCCTTCCGAGCCTGCGATCCTGGTTACAGACGGGCGGGCGCGAGCTCTCGGTAGACTGGGCGCATGTCCGTTCTTCGCACGCTCGCCTCCGGCACGCTCCTCACCCACGAGATCGAGATTAAGCGTTCCCGGTTTATTACGACGCTCGCCAGGACGGATACCCCGGAGGAGGCACGCGAGCTCATCGACGCAGTCAAGTCTGAGCACCCGCAGGCGCGCCACAACTGCTCCGCATACCTGATCGACCCGCCGGATGCCGCCCCTTTGCAGCATTCATCGGATGACGGTGAGCCCTCGGGCACGGCGGGCACACCCATGTTGGAGGCACTGCGCGCCTCCGATACGTGGAACGCCACTGCCGTCGTCACGCGTTACTTTGGCGGCATCCTCCTGGGCGGAGGAGGCCTCGTACGTGCTTACTCCACGTCCGTGTCCGAAGCCGTAGCACAAGCTCCCATTGCCTACCTGGTCGGGCGCGATGTTCTCGAAACCCAGCTGGATCCCGGGGACGCGGGTCGCATCGAGGCCGAACTGCGAGCCCGCGGGGCCACGATCGTGGACACGATCTGGGGCGCGGACGTCACGCTGCGCATTGCGATCGATCCGAGCGACCGAGACGCCATTGACGCGTGCCTGGCCCAGGCCTCGTCGGGTGTTGCAAAGTTTCGCTACGTGGAAACACGTCGGGTTGAACTAGACGAGGATCCGACCAGGGTATGACAATTCAGGGGTACACCTGCCTATGGAAGGACCCCTCATGGCTCGTATTGCCTCCACCGTTGCCGATCTGATCGGCGGCACGCCCCTCGTCCGCATCAACCACGTGGCCGGCGACGGCGTTGACGTGGTCGCTAAGGTCGAGGCCTTCAATCCCGCCTCCTCCGTGAAGGATCGCATCGCCCGTTCGATCATCGACGCAGCGGAGGCTGCGGGCGCACTCGCCCCCGGCGGCACCATCGTCGAGGCCACGTCCGGCAACACGGGTATCGCCCTGTCGATGGTGGGCGCTGCCCGCGGCTACAAGGTCGTCATCGTCATGCCCGCATCGATGTCCGTCGAGCGCCGCGCGATCGTGCGCGCCTTCGGTGCCGAGCTGGTTCTCACCGACCCGAAGGGCGGCGTCTCCGCCGCCGTCGCCGAGGCCGAGCGCATCGCATCCGAGCGTCCCGGCGCCATCATCGCTTCCCAGTTCACCAACCCCGCCAACCCGGCGGCCCACGTGGCGCACACGGGCGAAGAAATCTGGGCCGACACCGATGGCCAGGTCGACGTGTTCGTCGCGGGCGTTGGCACGGGCGGAACGATCTCGGGCGTCGCGAAGGTCCTCAAGGAGAAGAACCCGAACGTGCGCATCATCGCCGTTCAGCCCGCCGAGTCTCCCCTGCTGACCGGCGGTACCCCCGGCCCGCATGGCATCCAGGGCCTCATGCCCAACTTCGTGCCCGACACCTACGACGCCTCCCTGATCGACGAGGTCATCTCGGTCGAGACCGCCAAGGCACTCGAGTTCGCTCGCCGCGCCGCCGCCGAAGAGGGCCTGCTCGTGGGCATCTCCTCGGGCGCTGCACTGGCGGGGGCGGCCGCCGTCGCCGCTCGTCCCGAGCTGGCGGGCAAGAAGATCGTCACGCTCCTGCCCGACACGGGTGAGCGTTACCTCTCGACCGCGCTCTTCGCCGGCCTCGAGGACTGATCGCTCACAGTTGACGCGCTAAGGTGGCCTCGGATGGAATATCCGGGGCCACCTGTGCGTTCCCGACCCAGTCGACCATCCAGGAGGACCGAAGTGAAGCTCACCGTACGCGCCCTGTCGAAGACCCTATCGCGCGCCCTGCCCACCAAGGCGCTCGGACTCTTTCGCGAGGACCTCGTGACGGCTCAGCGCCGCGACCCAGCGGCCACCTCCGCCCTGGAGATCGCCCTGACGTACCCGGGCGTACACGCGCTGTGGACTCACCGCGTCTCCCACGCCCTGTGGGCCAACGGTGCCCGCACCCCCGCACGCATCCTGTCCTCCATGGCCCGCGCCGTCACCGGCGTAGACATCCACCCCGAGGCCACCATCGGGCGACGGGTCTTTATCGACCACGCGACGGGTGTGGTCATCGGACAGACGGCCGAGGTCGGCAACGACGTCGTCATCTTCCACGGAGTCACCCTGGGAGGCGTCGCCATGACTCCGGGTAAGCGCCACCCCACCGTCGGAGATCACGTGATGATCGGTGCCGGTGCCAAGGTTCTGGGCCCCATCACCGTGGGCACCGGCGTCAAGATCGGCGCGAACGCCGTCGTCGTCAAGGACGTACCCTGCGGGAACGTCGCGATCGGCGTGCCCGCGCGCCTGCTCCCCAAGCCCGAGAAGGACACGCGCGACCGCGATCTGATCGTCGATCCCAACTACTTCTTCGAGGAGCCCGCCCTCTACATCTGAGAGGTATTCGCCCTCGTCACCGGTAGTCTGTGAGAATCCGTTCAAGAGCCGTGACAAAGTGAGCGCCCTCACCTATAGTTGGTTTATGGAAGCTCGAACTCTACATGCCCCACTGGACGCGTTGTCAGCGGCGAATCGCCCCCAGGGTATTGAGATCGCCACGCTCACGACATTCGACATCCCCGCGCTCGCGGTGCTCACCCTCGAGGCGTACGACGACGACGTCACGCCCGAGGCGCTCATGGAAACCTCCGAGGAACTACGCCTGACGTTCGAGGGCGCATTCGGGGCGACCACGGAAGACTCGTTCATCGGCGCGTGGGACGGGGGAACGCTCATCGGAGCAATCCTCGTCGTGCGTGAATCCCCCTGGGACGACGCTCCCGACGGACCCTTCGTCGTCGACCTGATCGTCGCTCCCGACTACCGCAGGCGCGGCATCGCGACAGCCCTCGTCTCAGAGGTCGCCACGCGCTGCTCGCAGTGGGGATTCGACTCTCTCGCGCTGCGCCTCGACAGGCGTCACGGCGGAGCCCGCGAACTCTACTCGGTGCTCGGATTCGAAGAGATCGCCTGACAGAGGGCGAGGAGTGCGAGCCTGTCGGCCCGCACTCCCCTGACGCATGTTCGCGCGCTCAGCGCTGGCAGGACGGACACCAGAACAGACGCCGGTTCTGCATGAGCGCCTCGCGTATCGGCGCCCCGCAACGCAGGCACGGCCGGTCCGTACGGTGATACACGTACCAGCGCGAGGCCTCCTCGTCCCCCTCGATCGGCGGGTTGGGGGCCTCCTCCGGGTCCATCGTGTCCAGGCGACCGGCTGCCAGGCCGCGGTTCATGAGGTCACAGATGAGGACCCACAGCTCGCGCAGGCGCTTGATCGAAATATTCGCGCCCTTGCGATGCGGCGAAATACCCGCAAGGAAGAGGGCATCGGCGCGGTAGATGTTGCCCACGCCCGCGATGATCGACTGATCCATGACGATCTCGCCGATCGCGCGCTTCTTCGAATGGGCCACCTGGGCGAAACGCTCCATGGCCTGGGTATCGGAGCGCGCCCCGGCGTCCAGGGGATCCGGCCCCAGCTTCGCTTCCGCCTTGATGCGCTCTTCATCGGTAATGAGGTCGCAGCGATTCGGTCCGATCAGGTCAGCGACCGCGTGGTCGTTGAACACCCGTAGCCGCACGGCACCGACCGGCTCTGGAGGCTCCCATTCGCCGACCTTGACCTCGCCGAAGCCCTCGCCCCAGCGGGTCTCAGAGTGGCCGTTCCACTCCCCCTTTTGGACGTTGGGGATACGGTGAGCAACGCCGTGGCCCTCGTCGACGACGGTCTCATCGCCGTTGAAGCGCCACCAGCCGTACAAGCCCAGGTGGATATGCACCCAGCGGTCCGGCCACGGGGCATCCTCGCCGAGGATGGGTTCCCCACTACCGGCGGCGGCACCCTCGAGGAGGGCCACCCCTGCCTCGTACATCTCACCCGGGGTGGGCGGGACGAAACCAATGAACATGTGCTTACCGTGCACTCGTACCCTCTGCATGACCCAGCCGTCGAGGAGGGCTGCGGAGGACGCGAAGCGCCCCTGCGGGGACGACGCCGAGACGATACCCCCGACGAAAAGCTCGTCGAGGGTACCGGCTAGGCGACGGACTGCATCGCCTTCAGGCATGCGACCTCACTTCTTGACGACGACGTTGACCAGCTTCGGCGCGCGGGCGATCACCTTGAGGGGCTCCGCGCCGCCGAGGGCCTTGACGATCGGTGCCTCGGCCAGGGCAGCAGCGACGAGGTCCTCCTCGGAGATTGAGGGGGCGACCTCGATGCGGGCCTTCACCTTGCCGTTGACCTGGACGACGGCCGTGACAGTGTCCTCGACCAGCAGCGAGGCATCCTCGACGACCGGGAAGGGCTCGCGAGCCAGCGAGGATACGTGACCCAGGCGGCTCCACAGCTCCTCGCACAGGTGCGGGGCGACCGGGGCGAGCATGAGGATCAGAGGCTCGATCGCGTCACGCGGGACGACATCCAGGCTGGTCAGGTGATTGTTCAGGACGATGAGCTTGGAGATCGCGGTGTTGATGCGCAGGTTCTCGTACTCTTCGGTGACCTCGGCGATCGTGCGAGCCACGAGGCGACGCGTCTTGTCGTCCGAGGGCTCATCGGACACGGTGACCTCGCCGGTCTCCTCGTCGACGGCGTTACGCCACAGGCGCTGGAGGAAACGCTGGGAGCCGACGACCGCACGGGTCTCCCACGGACGCGAGAGGTCGAGGGGACCCATGCTCATCTCGTACACGCGGAAGACGTCGGCACCGTAGGCGTCGTACATCTCGTCGGGAGTGACGATGTTCTTCAGGGACTTGCCCATCTTGCCGTACTCGCGGCCCACGGGCTCGCCCTTATAGGTGAAGCCGTTGGTCTCGTCGCCCTCGACCTCGTCGGCGGGCACGTACTGGCCGCGCGAGTCCGTGTAGGCGTAGGCCTGGACGTAGCCCTGGTTGAAGAGCGTGTGGTAGGGCTCGGAGTCCGGCACGTGTCCCAGGTCGAAGAGGACCTTCTGCCAAAAGCGCGAGTAGAGCAGGTGCAGGACAGCGTGCTCGACGCCGCCGACGTACATGTCGGTGCCGCCGCTGACCTTGCCCTCGCGCGGACCCATCCAGTACGCGAGGTTCTCCTCGCCGGCGAAACGCTTCGCGTTCGTCGGGTCGGTGTAGCGCATCTCGTACCAGCACGAGCCCGCCCACTGCGGCATCGTGTTCGTCTCGCGGCGGTAGCGCTTGGGACCATCACCCAGGTCGAGGGTGACATTCACCCATTCCTCGGCGCGACCCAGCGGAGCCTCGGGAGACGAATCGGCGTCGTCCGGATCGAAGGTGCGCGGGCTGTAGTCGCTGACCTCGGGCAGCTCGACTGGGAGCATCTCCTCGGGCAGGGCGTGCGCCACACCGTCCTCGTCCCACACGATCGGGAAGGGCTCGCCCCAGTAGCGCTGACGGCTGAAGAGCCAGTCGCGCAGGCGGTAGGTGACGGTGGCGTGGCCGAGGCCCTTGGCAACCAGCCACTCGATCATGGCGGCCTTGGCCTCGTCCTTGGCGAGGCCGTTGAGGTCGATCTCATCGTTCGCGGAGTCCACGGCGACGCCGTCACCCGTGTACGCGCCGGCCTCGAGGTCGGGACCGTGGGGGTCGTCCGCGGGGCCGATCGTGCGCACGATGTCGAGTTCGTAGGCGCGGGCGAACGCCCAGTCGCGGTCGTCGTGGGCGGGCACGGCCATGATGGCGCCGGTGCCGTAGCCCCACAGGACGTAGTCGGCGACGAAGATCGGGATCTCGCGGCCGTTGACGGGGTCGATGCCAAACAGGCCGGTGAACACGCCGGTCTTGGTGCGTTCCTCGTCGGCGCGTTCGGCCTCGGACTTGGCTGCGGCCTGGGCGCGGTAGGCGGCAACGGCCGCCGCGGGGGAGGCGGCGCCGCCCGTCCAGGCGTCCTTCGTGCCCTCGGGCCAGGAGGCGGGCAGGGTGAGCGCGGCCTCGTCCCCGGCGTCGCCGCCGACGGTTCCGCCGAGGATCGGGTGCTCGGGGGCGACGACCATGAAGGTCGCGCCGAACAGCGTGTCGGGGCGCGTCGTGTAGACGTCGAGGGAGTCGAGGCAGGCGCCGGCCTCGCGCGCACCGGGCACGTCGAAGCGCACGGTCGCGCCCTCCGAGCGGCCGATCCAGTTGCGCTGCATCGTGCGCACCTTCTCGGGCCAATTGATCGTGTCGAGGTCGTCGGCGAGGCGCTTACCGTAGGCGGTGATGCGCATCATCCACTGGCGCAGGTTGCGCTTGAAGACCGGGTAGTTGCCGCGCTCGGAGCGACCGTCCGCGGTGACCTCTTCATTCGCCAGAACCGTGCCCAGGCCGGGGCACCAGTTGACGGGGGCCTCGGACACGTAGGCGAGGCGGTAGGAGTCGACGACCTTCGCCTGAGCCGCGCGGTCGAGCGAGTTGTAGTCGGAGCCGTCCTCCGGGCGAATCTCGCCGGACTCAAGCTTGGCGATCAGCTCGGAAATCGGACGGGCCGCGCCCTGGGAGCCGTCGGGGGCCGTCGCGTCGGGATCGAACCACGAGTTGAAGACCTGCAGGAAGATCCACTGCGTCCAGTGGACGTATTCGATGTCGGTCGTCGCAAAGGAGCGGCGCGAGTCGTGGGACAGGCCCATGCGGCGCAGCTGGCGGCGCATATTCGCGATGTTCTGGTTCGTCGTGATAGCCGGGTGCTGACCGGTCTGGACGGCGTACTGCTCGGCGGGCAGGCCGAACGCATCGTAGCCCATCGTGTACAGGACGTTGTCGCCCTTCATGCGGCGGTAGCGCGCGAGCGTATCGGTCGCGATGTAACCCAGCGGGTGACCCACGTGCAGGCCCTTACCCGAGGGGTAGGGGAACATGTCGAGAATGAAGTAGGGCTTGCGGGAGGCCAGCGGGCCAGCCAGTTCACCCGTGGGGTTGTCCGCATAGAACGTGCCCAGCTCCTCCCAGTGGTCCTGCCACTTCGTCTCGATCTGGCCTGCGAGCTCAGCGGTGTAGCGCTGGGCCGGGGCACTCTGCGGATTTTCGCTCATCTGTGCGTTCCTCGCTTAACGATGGGTCGCGTAACAATACTCCCCACCAGGGTAGTTCACGCCCGCGCGCCCCGCCGGATGCGATGAGCTTCCGAAGCGGGCGCGAATAGGTGACAATAGTCGCATGAGCACTGTCTTTGAAAACATCATCACGGGCGTCTGGCCCGGACGCTTCGTGTGGGCAGACGACCTGTGTGTCGCCTTCGCAACGATCGAGCCGACGTCTCCGGGGCACGTCCTCGTCGTTCCGCGCACCCCCTACGAGGCGTGGACTGACGCCCCTTCCGATGTAGCCGCGCACCTCATGAAGGTGGCGCGCGCAATCGGCCTCGCCCAGAAGACCGCTTTCGATGTGCCGCGCGCCGGCCTCGTCATCGCAGGCTTCGAGGTCCCCCACACGCACCTGCACGTGATTCCCCTGCGCGATGAGTCCGACGTGCTGCTCTCGAAGGCAGCGCCGGCCACCGATGAGGAGCTCGATAGCGCGATGACGGCGCTGCGTCAGGCTCTCCTGTCTGCAGGTCACGGCGCGCACGTGCCCCCGTCGATGGGATCCGCTGCGCTCGCCTGAGCGCCATCGCTCCCCTCTTCTGTGCGCCCCGCGAGGGCGCTCCCAGCCCGCCCAGCCGCATCGGTCAGGTGGGCTGGGTCGTTTCCGGGCCTCGTCAATGAGGACGCGTCAGGACCGAACGATCCCGTTGCCGGAGTGTCGCCCAGGCTCGTCAGTCGCGCACGATGATGCCCGAGGCCTGGGAGGGATCCAGGACAAGCATCTGCCCATCGTCGAGGAGGACCGTCACTCCGTCGGCTCCGGTGGCGACGACAGCGATGTGAGCGCCGGGGACGAGGCCGACCTCTTCCCACGCACGTAGCGCCTCGGGGTCGCGGTCGGGCAGCCGGTCGATGATCCCCCCGGCCGCAGCGTCGAGTTCATCGAGAGGACTGCCGGCGAGGCCATCACTGGAGCCATCGGCACGCGGGATCGGATCCCCGTGGGGATCGCGGCTCGGGTACCCCAGCACGCGGTCAAGGCGGTCGAGGAGCCGATCAGAGACCGCGTGTTCGAGGATTTCTGCCTCTTCGTGCACTTCATCCCAGGAGAAACCGAGGGCCTCATGCAGGTAGGTTTCGAGCAGGCGGTGGCGGCGCACCATACCGAGAGCAATCGTCCGTCCCTGCGAAGTCAGGCGCACCCTCCCGTAACGCTCGTGTGTCACGAGGCCTTGGCGGGCCAGGCGCTGGACGTTCTCGGTCGCGGTTGAGGGAACGACGCCCATGTGTTCGGACACATCCTTGGGCTTGACACCATCACGCCCCGCCTCCTCGGCACTCCACACGAGCTTGAGAATGTCCTCCACGACCGTGGAATATGCGCTCGACGCGTCCGACATGGCGTTCCCCTTTCATCTGAGGCCCCATTGTAGGTGTCCGGATACCACCCACTCGCTGCGTGCGCCCATCGCACGACCCACCGGCCGCATGCCAAGCGTGCGACATAGGCCACGACACCCCTGATTGACTTGCACCAAGCGAAGCGCGCCTGTATATTTATCTCTCGGTTGCAAAACCCCCGCGTCATTAGCTCAATTGGCAGAGCAGCTGACTCTTAATCAGCGGGTTGAGGGTTCAAGTCCCCCATGACGCACAGCTTTCCCGGCTTCGGCTGGCGAAAGTACCCCGCGTCATTAGCTCAATTGGCAGAGCAGCTGACTCTTAATCAGCGGGTTGAGGGTTCAAGTCCCCCATGACGCACAAACAACCGGCGGCTTTCGGGCCGCCGGTTTTTCGTATCCGTGCCTCCGCTCCCCCGTTTTTCCAGTGTTGACCGCAGCCCCGCCAGATCTCCGGCCGCGCCTGAGAGAACACTCAATCCAGAGCTCAGAACGCAAGAGACGATGTACTTTTTCGACCATGTGTATACAACATTTCGACCATGTGTATACTACGGAATCATGAATCATGGCATTTGATTCGCACACCTACGACTGGGGAACATCATGAGGAAAAGCCGGAGAGTTCTGGCGATGGGTGCCGGTTTGGCTCTTGTCGCTGCAGGTTCGGTCACAATGTTTGCGCCTCGCAGCGCACAAGCCGATGCGGAGCCCTTCCCCCTCTCACAATACGTCTCATCAACAAGCACGACTGTGTGCAACGCCAACCCTGTGATCACGACCTATCACGGTACCGTCGTGCTGGACATTCCGATCACTGCGCTTCTGGCAGGCCACGAGGCCGAAATCCGCGCTGCGGCAGCACAGGGACTCTCCCCTCATGACTCCGGCAGCGACTACAACTCCGATATCGCACTGACCGTGAGTGTCCCTGATGGAGTCATGTTGGGTACGGGTCGCGCGACATCTACCTCGTCAATGCTCACCAACACCTGGTTCTCCCCCAACTCTGACCACACACAGGTCACTGCGAACATCCAATTCAAGGATCTGTCCTGGCAGCAGCTGCTCGATATCTTCGATGCAGAGAAAGCCAACCCCGGTCAGCATACGATCAAGGTCCAGGTCCCCTATGCCGTTGGCACAATTGACCCCGCGGAAGCGACTCAACTGGCCAGCGAACAGGTGACCGTGACGGGTAGGTTCAACTTCTTCGCATCATCGACGACCCCCGCTCAGATCTTTAACTTCGATACGAAGACCCTGGCACTCGCGCAGTCGCCTACCAACTGCTTCGCGTCCGCACCAACCCGGACAACGCGCTGGGTTGATGAAGAGGACGGCCACGACTTACAGCCCCCAAAAACCGGGCCAAACTTCTTCCAAGCCGCAGGATTTCCCGACTACGAATTCTCCACTCATGAGTTGTCTGCGGATGGCTTGACCGGTATTTACAAGTACAAGAAGGTATTTGGCTCTCTTCCAGTCAATGGCGATGACCCGACAATCGACACCGACTTTAAGGTCGGCCTGGATGGGAACGCTCCGACTCAGGCGGAACAGATCTACGCCGAGAACAAAGATTCTCTGCTGGCCATTGAGAACGTCGTTCACCTGGATAACCTTCGCGGTGGACGCATTGCGAAGCTCCTCCAGAAATACGACGAGACTCCCAACGCGTTCGACGATATTGCACTGAAGAATGCTCACTTGGGCTTCACAACCCAGATCACTCTTCCTGCGCAACTGAAGTTTGCTGACCCCTCGGCCATCTCGGTGACTGGGCTTCCCCAGGGCTTCTCAGCGAAGACAGTGGCAGTCAACGGACAGACCGCAACGGTTACCGTGGACTTCGATAACCCCGATCAGATCACCACCATCGCAGCCCTCAAGGACGCGATGGGTGCGCTTCACGGTGATGCGGTGATCACTATTCAGAAGATTGCCTTCACCGAATCCGCAACTGCCGATACGGATTACCAGATCGATCACCTCACGCAGGGCACTATCTCGGTTGATGTTGAGAAACAACTCGGTGTCATCGTCATGCCCGGGCAGCCTTCACCCGCATGCCCTCCAACTTACGGCGACTACGACGCTATCAAACCGGCCGAGCCTCGTTCTGTTGTTGGAACAGTATTTGATCCTCCATCGCCCGCATGCCCCCCTACAGACACCCCTTATACCGCCGGATGGAGGCCCCCCATGACTGGCCCTTCTGTCGGATGGGATGAAGCTCCGCTCATGGTGCACCCCCTGAAGTTCACGACCAGCGAGGCGCATCCCGACGTGACGCGACTGTCCTTCAAGCCCGGTCCGACGCCTACACCGACGACGGTGACGCCCTCGGCTCCTCCTAAGCCTGCAACACAGCTCGCCAAGACCGGTGCTCTCACCGGCGATGTGCTGGTACTCGCTGCCGCGACGGGCGCTATCGGTGCCGCAGCAATGCGGAGGAAGCGCTCTTAATTCGCGTTTCACAGTCATAGGCGGGGTGCCGGTGATTCACCGGCACCCCGCCTTATTTGGGTGAAGGCCAAAACGTGTTGGCTGTGAGGGGACATTTCGGCTTGGTGGTGTGCCACAGCCGGTGTTGAAGGTAGGGTTTCATCGTGGTGGTTTAAACACTCCCCAGGGCCCAGTATGCGGGCGAGTGATAGCCGTTCAGCCCGATCGTCGATGAGGTTCATGACGTCATCTTCCTCGACGGCATCCACCTGGGCCGAAGCACTGTGGTCCTCATCGCCCACACACCCGATTGTGTGCCGGGCTAGGACGCGGCCGAGAGCGAGAATTCTCAGCTCTGAGAAGCTCTCGTGCCAACGAACGGTGGCCAAGCACAACCCTCAGGAACCGCGGCCGAGCACGACACCAACCAACGGCGAGGCCGGGGTACCCCCACAGGGAGCCCCGGCCTCGTCCTTCAAGCACTACGTGTGGCTCATCTGTATCGGATTACCACACCGGCTCGTGTCGCGGCGATCGGCATGACCGCTCCGACATGTCAGGCACGCGCTCTTCTCACGGCGATAGCACCTGCGCCCAGGAGCGCCAGGACGCCAGCCGCGCCAGCAAGAACCGCGGCATCGCTGCCCGTCTTCGCCAGCCCGTGGGAGGGAGCGGGCGTGCTCCGAACCGGAGTCGTGGGAGCAGTGGGTGTGACGCCAGCGGGAGTCTGAGGAGTGGGGGTTGCAGGTGTTCGGGGTGACGGGGTGGAAGGCGTCTGAGGTGCAGGTGTTGCGGGGGTGGCAGGTGTGGACGGGGTAGAAGGCGTCGACGGCGTGGAAGGAGTCGACGGCGTGGAAGGAGTAGACGGCGTGGAAGGAGTAGACGGGGTAGAAGGTGTGGATGGAGTAGACGGCGTAGACGGGCTAGGTGCCGGCGTGGGCTGCGCGGTGATCTTGCGGATCAGGATGTCCGTGTCGACCCCAACAGCGCGCGCGTTCGCAGGATCGTTGGGATCGACAGTCCGGGCAGCCGCATCGAATCCTCGAATCGTTTGGCCCGGGACGATTTCGTACCCATCGGGCAACGCCGGGAGCGCCGTGAGCGCGGCGCGCGACGGGTCATTCTGGTCGTTACCGTAGGACTGTGCCGCGTGCACGGTGCCGTCGGCATCAACGAGACGAACCTTACCGAGGGGTGAGTAGAAGACCTGGCACGCAAAGTGCAAGTCAGGCTGATCCGGATCGAAGTTCATTGCAGGAGCGCTCACTTCCAGCGTGTACTGGCCGGCGACGACGGGACTGGGAAGCACGGGGAGCCCACCGGCCCCTTCGCGCGGAGTGTACTCCTGGCGGGGTTCGATAATGGTGCCGTTTTCATCGGCGAGGTAGCAGGTCGCCGGTCCCGCGACGTCCGCAGCATAGGTGGGTGAAGGCAGAAGGGCGGGAAGAGCGGCGGCACTCAGGGCGGCTGCTACGACCAGAGAACGCGACATTGATGGGAGACGCATGGAATATTCCTTTCTATCGATGGTCAGGTTATGAGCATCACATTACCGAGTATCCGCATTCTTGTCTACACGCTATGCCCAGTTTTTCATTAATCCAGCGCACCGCGATGTAACGAACGCCTGGTCAGGGGCCACACGATACCGCTCATCATCAGCGGCGTTCCCCCGGGGACCAGGCAGCAACATTCTCGGGCACAAAGGACGAGGCCGGGGCACCCCAGTGGGCAACCCCGGCCTCGTGCCTCCGATTCACATGACATCAGTGTCCCGGCCAGCTGCGGATCGACGTCAGAGCGGCGACCGCGTACCGGTCCCACACGCGCCCACCAATCCGCACGGCAGCCTCAAGGACGAGGACCGACCAGGCGAGGGCCACGACATAGGCAACCCAGTCCGGAACGAAACCGAAGGACGCGAGCGCGAGCAGCACGTAGGACGGGATCTGCAGGACCGCGGTACCCGCGAAGCCTACGAGCTGCAGCAGCATCGTCATCAGGAACGACCCGGTACCCTTCGTCGCCAGCGGCGACGTACCCGGAGGCTGCACCGGGTAGACCCATCGCGCATTCACGACGAGGGTCGTGGCGGCCGCCCCCGCGAAGAGGACGACGCCCATCACCTGGTGGAACATGAAATCGGAGGCGCTCGCACCTGCCACAGCATCATGAATGAGATAGCCGATGACCTGGGGCACGAACACGATGAGCGACCCCACGAGGCGCCCACGACGTTCCTCACGACCGCTCATCCCCGACGACACCACGATCCAGGCACCCGTCGAATCATATTGCATGAGCGCGCCGGTCGTCAGGCCCGTCGTGATGGGCACCAGGTAGAGGAAGATGCCCGACGTGAACTCGAATGACTGCCCATCGGCCGCCAGCCGCCCCATAAAAATCGCAACAACCGGGAACAGCAGCGCAAGCACCATGTTCATGTTCAGGCGCGTATCGACGATCCAGTAGCGCAGCGTACGCGCGGCCAGGGAGGCGCTGCGCACCCCGAGGCCCAGCCGCGTGAACAGGTCGACGCTGCGCAGGCCGGCGGCTCGCGACTGGGCGGAACGACGACCGCGCTCTTCCTCTTCGAGGGACTCGTCGATGAGGTGGCGCCCATCGTCGATGGCGCGCTGAGCGTCAGCACTAATCTCACCGGCGTATCCACTCATGACGGGGCGCAGGACCGCCAGCCAGGCACGCCAGCCGACGAGCGCGGTCGCAACCACGATGAGCACGCGGAGAGCCGCCGCCACCCATGCACCCTCAAGCAACGAGGCAACAACCCCGAAGGGAGCGCCGAAGGGCGTCCAGAGCGCGACGTTCAATCCCGCCTGGAAGACCTCGACGGAGAAGTTCTGACTTAACACAGACATCCAGTAGCCCATGGGGGTCAGCACCATCATGAAGACGACGGCACCCAGGACGGTCACAGCGTCTTTCTTTCCCGAGGTGTCGAGGCGCACCGCGAACCAGGTTCCGACCGCACGCGCCCACAAAACCGCGAGAGGGAGCGTCACGAGACCAGCGATGAACCAGCCGAGCGCCTCAATCCACTGGGCGCGCCACAGGGCGAACCAGACGGGCAGGAAGAGCACCATGGCGGACAGGAGACCGCCGGGGCCCACTGCCGTCGCCGCGGCCAGGCCCGCGCCCAGGCGCCCACTCGGTCCCACGTAGGGCGACAGGCGCACAGGATCCACCGAGTTATCCATCGACGCGAAGATGATCGGGAGGACCAGCCACAGCAGGAAGACAAAGGGGCCAACGATCGGCATCACCGACGAGGCCTGGGGCGCTTCATCGGACTGCGCGAGGAATGCGGTGCCCACGAGCGCGGAAGCGTAGATTGCGCCAAAGTACAGAGCACCGAGAACGGCCAGAACGAGAACGACCGTCTGCTTGCGGACAGTGTTCCAGATGATACGAAGCTTGAGGCGAATCAGTTGCCCAACCACGACAGACCTTCCTCGGAGTGGACGCCGCCGACCAGAGCAGTGAAACGCTCCCCCAGGTCTCCGCCCTGGGCGACCTCGTCGGTGGTTCCGGCAACGAGCACACGCCCCTTATCGATGATGGCCACGTGAGTGCACAGCTGCTGGACGGTCGCCATCACGTGCGAGGACAGGATCACCGTGCCCCCGCGCTTGGTGTAGTCGGTGAGAATCTGGCGGATGTTGGCCGCAGAGACGGGGTCCACGGCCTCGAAAGGCTCATCGAGGACGAGGACTCGCGGGGAGTGAATGAGGGCGGCGGCCAGGGCGATCTTCTTCGTCATGCCCGCCGAGTAGTCGCTGATCAGCTTCTTCCCGGCCTCGGCCAGGTCGAGGGCGGCCAGGAGCTCGTGAGCGCGCTCGCGGGCGGTGGACGCGTCGAGGCCGTGGAGCATGCCGACGTGGACGAGGAAGTCCGGGCCGGAGAGGCGGTCGAGCAGGCGCATGCCATCGGGCATGACGCCGAGCAGGCCGCGCGCCTCCTGGGTTCGAGCCCACACGTCGACGCCGTGTACAAAGGCGGTGCCACGGTCGGGGGTGAGCAGGCCGGTGGCCATGGTCAACGTCGTCGTCTTGCCAGCGCCGTTCGGCCCGACGATCCCGTAGAAGGATCCGGTGGGGATGTCGAGGGACAGGTCCGCGACGGCGATGAGGTTTCCATAGACCTTGACGAGGCCTCGGATCGCCAGTGCGATATCGTCCCCAACGGGGGCGGCGGGTGCCGCAGGTGCGGCAGGCTGCGTTTCGGACACGAGATTCTCCTTCAGGCATTGAAATACCTCCCCATTTTACGAGAGATACAGGCCAACGCTTAGGAGCACTTCCCGAGAGGCAGACGTCACGACCGGCAGGAAAAGTCAGCGAGCACTGATGATAACGGTCAGTCCCTGCTCCGGTTCATACGTCCAGGTCGCCTTGTAGGACCCCCACTCCTCAGACTGGGTTCCGTCGATTGCACGCGTCGCATACATGCGTTCGCGTACCGACGAAGGGGTGTCAAGCTCGCGCAGAACGCACTGGAAAATCGGCGTCGTCAAACCGTTACCGCTGTCATTGAAACCTTCAAGGGTGAGCGACGTCTGATCGCTGGCGAGCCGGGCATAGATGCCTCCCGCATGACACGAATCGACAGCATCCGACAGGCTTGTGGAAACGGACGGGCGCGTCATGTAGAGGCCTGCGACAACAGCTCCGACGAGCACGAGCGCCGTGAGGAACCCGAATAGAAACATGACGAGGCCATGGTGCCGGCCACCACGACGCACTGGGCGTTCGCGACGAGCCAGCCGCGATTCAATCTGGGCAGAACGGAGGGCCTCAGCCTCGCGCCGCGACGCACCTCCAACGTGAGAAGAGCGCGCGATTGCCTGCTCCGACGACGATGACGCCTCGACAATCGCGCTGTGCTGCCCACCATTTCGCTGCGCGGGCGCACCCACAACGCGCATGGTGGTTCGATGCCAGTCACTATGGACAGGAACGCCGGGGCGCTGATCACCCTCGAAGGCCACCACAGCCTCGTCTCGATCCGCATACTCGCGGGCAGGAGTAGGAGGCGCCGCGACGTCCCCAGCCTGCGCGGGAGCGCCGTCGCGCACCACCGCCTTCTGCTGCGCCACCGTCACAGCATCCTTCGAGGGGCGAGACTGAGCCGATGCGCCGGACGCCTTCCGTCGAACCACCGCAACCTCGGCGGTGATGACCTGCTCATCAGAGGAGACAGACTCGGGCACGCGGGCCATCGTGGGCAGGCTCGGCTGCTTGCGCGCACGCACAGGTGCAGCGTCGGCCGGATAGTCCTGCGCCACCTGTCCCGCACCGATTCGATACGCGTCAGGCGTCGTAGCCGCCATGAGTCCTCCACGAGTAACTAGCTGTCAGTTTCTTGACAATCATATGTACTAGTTACTCCGAAAGCAACCGATCAGTCGATACCGAGAGCCTTACGCAGGCGCGCCACGTGCCCCGTCGCCTTCACGTTGTACTGAGCCAGAGCCACCGTCCCATCAGGGTTGACAACCACGGTCGAACGGATAATGCCCACGTAGGTGCGGCCGTAGTTCTTCTTCTCACCCCAGGCACCGTAGGCCTCGAGGATCTTATGGTCCGGATCCGAGGCCAGCGGGAAGGTGAGGGCCTGCTTCTCAGTGAAACGCTCAAGGGCGGCCATCGAGTCGGCGGACACGCCGATGACCGAGTAACCGGCCCCCTGCAAGGAAGCCAGGGAATCGCGGAAGTCGCACGCTTCCTTCGTGCAGCCGGGCGTGGAAGCCTTCGGGTAGAAGTAGACGACGACGCCACGGGAGGAGGCTGCGAGGAGATCCGCCAGGGACAGGGTTCCCTGGGTGGTCTCAGCGGTAAAGTCGGGGGCCTGCTGGCCAATGTCCAAAACGCTCATGACCTCAGTCTATCGAGGGCCACTCCCCCGATGCGACCGGGCATGAGCCATCGTGCGCGAGATGGGACTCGAACCCACACGTCAAAGACACTGGAACCTAAATCCAGCGCGTCTGCCAATTCCGCCACTCGCGCGCGCACCCCAGTGTAACGGATGCGGGCGAGGCCGTCCGCATGCCTTCGCCCACGTCCGCGTCGCCGTGGCGCAACGCCTTAGCGCCCGGTTGCGTCGATAGTCCCTTCGCCCAGGACTCGACTGCCACGATAGACAACCATCGACTGACCGCGGGCGACGCCGCGCGCGCTGTCCGCAAGGACAACGCTGATGGTTCCGGCATCACCGTCGCGAGTGAGCGACGCGACAGGAATGGGCGTTCCGTGCGCGCGCAGCTGCACGAAAAGGTCGGTGGCGTCCGATCCATCGTCATCCGACGCAAGCCACACGGCATCCGTGGCCGTAATCCGCGAGATGGACAGGAGCTCGGAGGCACCCACGACGACCTGATTGCTCTCCGGCCTGGTCTCGAGGACGTAGCGCGGACGGCCGTCGGGTGCGGGCGCACCGATTCCCAAGCCCTTGCGCTGGCCGACCGTGTAGTTCCAATAGCCTTCGTGACGGCCGAGTACCTCTCCATCGGGAGTGACGATCTCACCCTCAGCGGCGCCCAAATGGGAGCGCAGAAAACCCTGCGTGTCGCCGTCGGGAATGAAGCAGATGTCGTAGGAGTCCGGCTTGTTGGACACTCCCAGGCCCAGGCGCTCGGCCTCCGAACGCACCCACGCCTTGTTGGGAGCATCACCCAGCGGCAGGACCACCCGGGTCAGTTCCTCGGGGCCCATGACAGCCAGGACGTAGGACTGATCCTTCAGGCTGTCAGCTCCGCGGTGCAGCTCAGGCCCTGCCGCCCCATCCTTGATGGCCGCGTAGTGGCCGGTGCACACCGCGTCGAATCCGAGCGCGCGGGCTCGGTTGGCCAGCTCTCGAAACTTCACGAACTCGTTGCAGCGCACGCACGGATTGGGGGTGCGACCGGCCTTGTATTGGGCGACGAAGTCGGTGATGACGGTCTGCTCGAATTCGCTCGCGAGATCCCACACGTAGAACGGGATGCCGATGATTTCAGCGGCGCGCGCAGCGTCTCCGGCGTCCTCGATCGAGCAGCATCCGCGCGAGCCGATGCGGCACTCCTGGGGCTGGGAGGACAGCGCCATGTGGACGCCGACGACGTCGTGCCCGGCCTCGACGGCCTTCGCGGCGGCGACGGCGGAGTCCACGCCGCCGGACAGTGCTGCCAGAACTCGCATCTAGCGTTCCTCGTTTCGTTCGTTGCGCACGTGGCTGATGCCGTCCAAGGCGGCACCCGCGCGGATCGCCATCGGCAGGGCAGCCAGGAAGGCGTCGATGTCCTCGCGCGTCGTCTCATGGCCGAGCGAGACGCGCAGGACGCCGAGGGCCTGCTCTTCGCTGCGTCCCATCGCCATGACGATGTCGGAGGGGCGCGTCACCCCCGCGTGGCAGGCGGACCCGGCGGACACGGCGATTCCGGCCATGTCGAAAGCCATGAGGACGGCCTCCGGGCGGGCGGTGGGCAGGGAGAGGTGGATGATCGCACTGGACGAGGCCGACTCCCCCACCGTCGCGCTCACGCCGTCCGGCAGGTGGGACAGCAAGTGGGCGCGCAGGTCCGCTGCGCGGGTCGCGAAGGCGGCGCGCTCGGAGACAACCTCGGTGAGGGCGGCGGCGAGTGCGCACGCACCCGCGACGTCTGGCGTGCCCGAGCGGATCGAGCGCTCGTGGCCGCCGCCCGGGCGGTCGGTCGTCATGGGAATGCCGCGCCGTGCGACAAGGACACCGGTGCCGGCGGGGGCGCCGACCTTGTGACCACCCACGCTCATGAGGTCCAGGCCGAGGACGGTGAAGGACACGTCCAGCGTCGGAATGGCTTGGGCTGCGTCGGAATGTGCGAGGCCACCGCTGGCATGAACAAGCTCAGCGAAGTGCGCAACCGGCTGGATTGTGCCGATTTCGGAGGACACGAGCGTCATGGAACCAAGCGCGAGGCGACCGTCCCACGAGCCGGGCGCGTCGTCGCCGGAAACACCAGGCAGGACGGACACGCCGCCCGCATCCACGGGCAAAACCTCCCAGTCGAACCCTTCTCGTGACGCGACCTCGCGCTGATGAGAGACCGCGTCGTGCTCAAGGCCCGAAACGACGATGAGGTCGCGCGCGCCGTCGCGCCCACGCATGCCGCGGGCCGCAGCCATCACGCCCAGCGCGTCGGACTCCGTGGCACCGGACGTGAAGATCACCTCGTGGATATCGGCCCCGAGAGCGAGCGCAACCTGTTCGCGCGCGTCGTCGAGCATGCGACGGGCCCGCCGCCCTCCAAAGTGGAGGGCGGCGGGATTGCCGGGGGTGGCAGCCAAGTCACGCTGGGCACGCGTCCACGCCTCGAGGGCGCTCTCGCGCAGCGGCGTGGTGGCCGCGTGGTCGAGATAGACGCTCACGCCTGGGAGCGCGCCTCCTCGATGGCGGCCAGGGCCGCGGGCACGACCTCGGTCACGTCGCCGACAACACCGAAGTCTGCGATCTCGAAGATCGGGGCGTCGGGGTCATCGCACACGGCGACGATGTGGGCGGAGGACTGCATACCCACCGTGTGGTGAATCGCGCCGGAGACGCCCAGGCCGATGTACAGGTTCGGGGTGACCGTCAGGCCGGTCTGGCCGATCTGCTCGGCACGCGGGGCCCAGCCCTCGTCACAGGCGACGCGGGTCGCGCCCACGGCACCACCCAGCGCGTCGGCGAGCGAGCGAACCAGCTCGAAGTCACCGTCTACGCCGCGGCCACCGCAGACCACGGTGGAGGCGTCGGTCAGGGACACGCCTTCCTCCTCGTCGGGCACGCTGGAAACAACCTGGATCGAGGAAGCCTCGGGGGTCAGCTCGACGGACAGGGCCTGCGGGCTCAGGGCAACGGGAGAGGCCACCGGGGCCTCGTCGATGACGCCGGAGGCGATGCCGACGATCGGAGTCTGCCCCTCGAGGACGATGCGCATCGACCACGAACCGCCCAGGGCGGTCTTGCCGATCTGGAGGACCCCACCGTCGAAGCCAACGGACGAAGCACCGGAGACCACGCCGGCCTCGGTGAGGGCACCGACGCGACCGGCGATCTCACGACCGCGGTAGTCCGAGCACAGGAGCACCAGGCCGAAGCTGGCGGTGGACAGCGCGGAGATCACCGCGTCAGAGGCCACGACCGAGGAACGCCCGGCGTCACCCAGGTCGGCATGCAGCAGCTGGGTCGCGCCCAGCTCCGACAGGGCTGCCACGTCGGGCGTGGCGGCCAGGGACAGGGCAACGACGTCAGCGCTGGTCAGGGACGCAGCCAGCGTCACGGCCTGGCGGGCCAGGGGCGTCAGGTGATCGCCAGCCTGATCGGCCAGAACAAGAATCGGGGAACTCATCTGCTGCGTCATGTCACTTCACCACCGAAAGGATGTAGTCGGCCAGAGCGCGCCCGCCCTCGCCGGCGTCCTGAATGATCGTGCCCGAACCGTCGCGGGTGTTCTCCTCGCCGTGGGTCACGGCGGTCAGCGCGCGGCGCATCACGAGGCCCTCCCCGCCGGGAACCTCGACGAGGTCGTCGATGCCCCACTGATCCAAGGGCTTCTTGCGGGCGGCCTTCATGGCGGCAAAGGCCGGGTAGCGCGGCTCGTTGATCTGGTCGGTCACGGAGACGACCGCAGGCAGCGCGGCGCGCACGGTCTCGGTGTAGCCGTCGACGGCGCGTTCGATCGTCACAGTACCGTCCTCGACGCTCAGGGAGCGGGCAAGGCCCAGCAGCGGCATGTGTGCCTTGGCGGCCAGTGCGCCGGGCAGCATGGAGGTCATCGCGTCCAGCGAGGCCATGCCGGTGATCACCAGGTCGACCGGGCCGCACTCTTCGCTGATCTTCGCAATCGCGACGGCCAGGACGGAGGCGGTCGTAATGACGTCGGAGCCCTCCAGGAACTCATCGGAGACGATGTAGGCGCGGTCCGCGCCCATCTGCAGGGCGCGCATCAGGGAGTCCTCGGCGTCTTCGGGGCCCATCGTCAGCGCGACGACCTCAGCCTCGCGGCCTGCGTCCTCTTCGAACTCCTTGAGCTGAACGGCAGCCTCAATGGCGTTCTCGTCCAGTTCGTTCAGCACATCGTCCTCACCGCGCACCAGGCGGCCGCCCTCAAAACGGCGTTCGGACTGCATGTCGGGGACATGCTTCACACACACGACAATTCTCATGCCTTCTAGCGTGCCACATTCCGCGCCTCACGCCCATATATATGAGGGTTGCCTCACCAGCGCGTGCCGCTGTTCATAGCCCCTACCAGTTCCTAATCCGACCGCTTAATTAACGGTCACGTATGATGGAGGGTGACTGCATCTATCAGGCTTGGGCGCAGTCAATAATTCGTCAGAAAGAGGCACTCTTTTATGTCCGAGCGCTCCGCCTCGCCTTGCGTCCCCACCGTGCGCGTCACCGAACCGAACCCCGTCCCCTCCCGCCTGGGAGTTTTCCGCTCGGGCGACGGGCTCGATGTGTCCGTGGTCGCGCGGGGCGCGTCCGGCGTGGATATGTGCATTTTCGACGAGGCCGGGGCTGAGACACGCTACGCCCTGATCGGCCCCCATACCGGCATCTGGCACGGCCACATCCCGGGCTTTGGCGCGGGGACCCGCTACGGCTTCCGCGTTCATGGTCCATGGGATCCGGACGGAGGCAAGTTCTACAACTCGCACAAGCTCCTTCTCGACCCCTACGGCCGGGGTGTCGACGGCGTCGTCGATATGAAGCCTGGCGTCTACGCGCACTGCGTCGACGAGGATCTTTACCCCTCCGAGTACCCGCTGCGCCGCTCCCCCATTGACTCCGCTGCCTACATGCCGCGTTCGGTCGTCGTGGAGCCCTCCTTCCCGATCGAACCCCAGCCGCATACGCCGTGGGAGACGACGGTCATCTACGAGATCCACGTCAAGGGCTTCACGAAGAACATGCCCGGCGTGCCCCCACAGTTGCGTGGCACCTACGCGGGACTGGCTCACCCGGCCTCGGTGTCGTACCTGAAGGACCTGGGTGTCACCGCTGTGGAACTGCTCCCTGTCCATGCCAAGTGCGACGAGCCTTTTCTCACCGAACGAGGCCTGACGAACTACTGGGGCTACTCGACGCTCTCCTTCTTCGCTCCCGAACCCTCCTACGCGACCGAGGCCTCGCGTGAGCGCGGTGCCCAGGCGGTCGTCGATGAGTTCCGCGGCATGGTCTCCCTACTGCACCAGGCTGGCATCGAGGTCATCCTCGACGTCGTCTACAACCACACGTGTGAGGGTGGAGACGCCGGCCCCTCCCTGTCGTGGCGCGGCCTCGATTCCGACCTGTACTACCGCCACACGACCTCTCGCCCCGTCCAGGCGATCGACGTGACGGGTACCGGCAACACCGTGAACATGGATCACCCGAAGACCATTCAGATGGTGCTGGATTCGCTGCGCTACTGGGTCCGCGAGATGGGCGTGGACGGCTTCCGCTTCGACCTGGCGGCCACGCTGGGCCGTTTCGCGACCGGTTTCAGCCCAATGCACCCGCTCCTCATCGCGATGGCCACGGACGATCTGCTCGCACACGTCAAGCTCATCGCCGAGCCCTGGGACGTGGGCCCCGGCGGCTGGCAGACAGGCAACTTCCCGGTTCCCTTCTCCGAGTGGAACGACCACTACCGCGGCGCCCTGCGTAACTTCTGGCTGGCTGACGTGCGCGCCCAGGCCTCGGGCCATGTCGTCACGGGTCCCAACGACCTCGCAACGCGTCTGTCCGGCTCCCAGGACGTGTTCGAACACGGGCTGGGTCGCCTGCGCGGCCCACGCGCCTCGATCAACTTCGTGACTGCCCACGACGGCTTCACGCTGGCGGACCTGACGGCCTACGACCGCAAGCACAACACGGCAAACCTGGAGAACAACCGGGATGGGTCGGACGACAACCGCTCGTGGAACCACGGCGTGGAGGGCACGCTTGCTTCGAACGGCACGCACCCGAGCGCCGACACCCCCTACGCGATCCTCTCCGACATGACGATCGCTGACCTGCGTGCGCGCTCCCAGCGCAACATCCTGGCGACAATGTTCGTCTCCTCGGGCACACCGATGCTGACGGGCGGCGACGAGTTCGGCCGCACCCAGTACGGCAACAACAATGCCTACTGCCAGGACGACCCGATCTCGTGGGTCGATTGGGACCTGGCTGAGGGACAGCTCGAGCAGATCGACACGGTGTCTTGGCTCATCGCTCTCCGTCAGGCCCATCCGGTTTTGCGCCCCGACCGCTTCGCGACCGGCACGCCGCACGGCGGCGACACGATCCCTGACCTGTCGTGGTACACGGCGCAGGGCACGCCGATGCCGGACTACGGTTGGACAGACGCACGTCACCGCACATTCCAGATGCTGCGCTCGGGCGTGACCTGGGGTGACCGCGATGCCCTCATCATCATCAACGCGAACCTGGACGGCGCCGAGGTCACACTGCCTGAGGGCCACGATCTGGACTGGCTGGTCGCCTACTCGACCGTGTGGGCGACACCCTCCGAGGGCGGCGTCGGCGAGACACATAACCCGGGCGAGCTCTCCCTTGAGGCTGAGCACGTCGCTCCGCGCTCCACGTTGTCGATTGAACCGCTGTCCGTGACCATCCTGCTGTCCGACGTCGCGTTCCGCCCCGAACACTGAGCGCCCTCAAGTTTCATTTACTCCCACCCACTCGTTAGGATTGACGCATGACTCGCAGTGAAGATGCCCTGGAAACCGCAACCTCCGATGCCTCGCTGGCCCGCTCCAAGGCCCGCAGCGCCGAGATTGACTTGGCGATCGACCAGGACCCCTCGCGTTTCCGCATCCTCACGGGTGACCGCCCGACCGGCCACCTGCACCTGGGCCACTACTTCGGCACGTTGCGTAACCGCGTGCTCCTGCAGAACCGCGGGGTGGAGACCTGGGTCCTGGTCGCCGACTACCAGGTGATCACCGACCGCGATGGCGTGGGTCCGATCCGTGAGCGCGTCCTCGGCCTCGTCGCCGACTACCTGGCCGCGGGCATCGACCCTGAGCGCTCCACAATCTTCAACCACTCGGCGGTTCCGGCCCTCAACCAGCTGATGCTGCCGTTCCTCTCTCTGGTCACCGAGTCGGAGCTGCACCGCAACCCGACCGTGAAGGCCGAGCTGGAGGCGACCGAGGGCCGCGCAATGACCGGCCTCATGCTCACCTACCCCGTCCACCAGGCCGCCGACATCCTCTTCTGCAAGGCCAACATCGTGCCCGTGGGCCAGGATCAGCTCCCTCACCTGGAGCAGGCTCGCCTGATCGCGCAGCGTTTCGACAAGCGCTACGGTCGTGCGACGCCCGAACGTCCCGTGTTCCCCCGCCCCGAGGCCCTCCTGTCCGAGGTCCCGCTGCTGCTGGGCACGGACGGGCAGAAGATGTCGAAGTCGCGCGGTAACACGATCGAGCTGCGCATGAGCGCCGACGAGACCGCGAAGATCCTCAAGAAGGCGAAGACCGACGCCGAGCGACGCATCACCTTCGACCCGGAGGGCCGTCCCGAGGTCTCCAACCTCCTGATGCTGGCCTCCCTGGCCACGGGCGAGGCACCCGAAGCGATCGCGGATCGCATTGGTGACGCGGGCGCGGGTACCCTGAAGGCCCTCGTCACCGAGTCCCTGAACGAAATGCTCGCTCCCCTGCGTGAGCGTCGCGCCGAGCTCATCGCGAACGAGGACTACCTGCTGTCCATCCTGCACGCCGGTAACGAGCGCGCCAACGAACAGGCCGATCAGACCTTGTCCGAGGTGCGCACCGCCATGCAGATGAACTACTGATTCCACACATTCCCCCCTTGGAGGCCACCATGGCATACAACCAGTTCCCCGAGCATCCCGACGACTCCGTCGGCTCGTGGATGATCACTCTTCTTCTCGTCGGCATCCCGCTGGTCGGCTTCATCTACCTGCTGGTGCTCGCGCTCGGTTCGGGCAGCTCGCCTGCGAAGCGTAACTTTGCGCGCGCCATGTTTATCTGGCAGATCATCGGCATCGTCGCGACGATCCTGATGTTCGTCCTCTTTGGCAGTGCGATCATGGCGGGGCTGCAGAACAGCGGCTACTGAGCATCTCACTCATCAACGGAAGGTAGTTCCTGGACATCTGGGGGCTACCTTCCTTCCGTTTGAGCGGAATTCCAATGTATTGGACGAAAATTAAAATCTTGACAGACCATGAGAGCGCCCTCCGCATCACCGAGGCATGGGCATCGGTTTTTCCCGGACGCATCCATAGGCTAGTGTGGGTCTCGTGAGCGAGAAACTGTTGCCCCGTATCCCGATCATCGAAGTGTTCCCCGTCATTGAGGACGGCACACTTCCCGCTAAGGCGACCGAAGGCGAGCCTTTCCCCGTTCGTGCGACCGTGTTCCGCGAAGGGCACGACGCATTCGCCGCCGAGGCCGTCCTGCTGCGCCCGGACGGAGGTGAATACTCCCGCACGCGCATGGTAGACATCGCCCCCGGCCTCGACCGCTACGAGGCCTGGGTGGCCGCGAACACCCCCGGCGCCTGGTCCTTCCGCGTGGACTCCTGGTCGGACCCCTACGCGACGTGGCGCCACGATGCGACCGTGAAGGTCGGCGCCGGCGTCGACGTCGAGCTCATGCTCGAGGAGGGCGCTCGCCTCATGGAGCGCGCGGCCGAAGGCACGGCCTACGGTAACCCCTCCCAGGGGCGTCCCCCGGCCTCGGACATTGACGTCCTGACCGACGCGGCGCGCCGCCTGCGCGACACCAGTCATTCCGCCCAGCAGCGCCTCTCCGCGGGCATCTCCTCGCGCGTGCGTCTCATCTTCCGCGACCATCCGCTGCGCGACCTGATCGGTTCCTCGCGCGTCTACCCGCTCGACGTGGCTCGCACAAAGGCACTGGCGGGCGCTTGGTACGAGATCTTCCCGCGCTCTGCGGGGGCCTTCCAGCACCCCGACGGCACGTGGGTCTCCGGCACGCTCGCGGGGGCGGCGGACGATCTGCCGCGCATCGCAGGCATGGGCTTTGACGTCGTCTACCTGACCCCGGTCCACCCAATCGGCACGACGCACCGAAAGGGCAAGAACAACGCCCTGGAAGCCGCTCCCGGCGACCCTGGTTCCCCCTACGGCATCGGCTCCCCCGAGGGTGGCCACGATGCTATCCACCCCGAGCTCGGCGATTTCGCTGACTTCGACCGCTTCGTCGAGCGCGCCCGAGGCCTCGGCCTGGAGGTCGCCCTCGACCTGGCCCTCCAGTGCTCCCCCGACCACCCGTGGGTCAAGGAGCACCCCGAGTGGTTCACGACGCGCGCCGACGGCACCATCGCATACGCGGAGAACCCACCCAAGAAGTACCAGGACATCTACCCCCTGAACTTCGACAACGACCCCGAGGGCATCTACCGGGCCGTGCGCGACGTCATCGAGCTATGGATCAACCACGGCGTGACGATCTTCCGCGTCGACAACCCGCACACGAAGCCCATCCCCTTCTGGGAGCGCCTCCTCGCCGACGTCAAGGCGCAGTATCCGGGCACACTCTTCCTGGCCGAGGCCTTCACGCGCCCCGCCATGATGCGCACGCTCGGCGCGATCGGCTTCGACCAGTCCTACACGTACTTCGCGTGGAGGACCGCCAAGCAGGAGATTGAAGAGTACCTGCGCGAGGTCTCCGAAGAAACCGCGCACCTCATGCGACCGGCCTTCTGGCCCACGACGCACGACATCCTCACTCCGCAGATGTGGGACGGCGGCACCGCGATCTTCGCGATCCGCGCGATGCTCGCCGCTCTGGGCGCACCCACGTGGGGCATCTACTCCGGATACGAGTTCGTGGAGAACGAGCCGCGCGGCACCTATCAGGAGCCCAACAACAACGAGAAGTACGAGTTCCGCCCGCGCCGCTGGGAGGACGCCGAGCCGATCGGCATCTCGCGCCTCTTCACGCTGCTCAACGCCGCGCGCACCAAGCACCCCGCGCTGCGCCAGCTCCACCAGATCCGCATCCACACGACCTCCTCGGATCGCCTCATCGCGTTCTCACGGCACATTCCCGGCAAGTTCACCTCCGACGGTAAGCCCGACACCGTCATCTGCGTGATCTCCCTGGATCCGCACGAGGGCGTGGATGCCGCCGTTGAACTCGATCTCGAGGCCATGGGCCTGGCGACCCCCGGTGGTCACATTACGGTCGTCGACGAGCTGGATGGACGCTCCTACGTGTGGGGTTCCTCCAACTGGGTGTCCCTGTCCCCTGTGACGCGCCTCGGCCATGTCTTCAAGGTCGAACCCGCCCACACATCCCCCTGGGCGCAAGCCTAACGAGGCTCGTGCGCCCGCACGCTACCATCTCGGTGTGCCGGGCGCACGACGCCCCTCCATAACCCCGCCAATATGAGACCCGGCTCCCTTTTTTGCCGGTCAGACGCTAGACTTATCAACACCAGTGAACTGAGCGGTTCACCCATCTGGAGTAAGGAAAATCCATGAGCTGCGAACTTACGCCGATCCCGGTCAATGACGACATCCTCGACGCCGTTGCCTCAGGCTCCTACTACTCGCCCCACTCCGTGCTGGGCGCCCACCTTGGCGACGACGGCGTCACCATCCGTGTCGTCGCGCACCTGGCCGACGCGGTCGACATCATCACGCCGACGGGCGCCTACGCTGCATCCCACGAGCGCGGCGGCATCTGGGTCGCGGCCCTGCCCGACAAGGAGATTCCCGCCTACCGCATGTCCGTCACCTACGGCGATGAGACCATCGTGCGCGACGACCCCTACCGTTACCTGCCCACGCTGGGCGAGATGGACACCTACCTGATCTCCGAGGGCCGTCACGAGAACCTCTGGAACGTCCTGGGCGCGCACGTGAAGACCTACACCGACGAGCTCGGCGAGACAACCGGCACTGCCTTCGCGGTGTGGGCCCCCAACGCACGCGCCGTGCGCGTCGTCGGCGAATTCAACTACTGGGACGGCACGCAGACCTCCATGCGTTCGCTGGGTTCTTCCGGCGTGTGGGAGCTCTTCATTCCCGAGGTCGGCGTGGGTGCGCGCTACAAGTTCGAGATCCAGGGCCCCGGCGGCAACTGGTTCCAGAAGGCCGACCCGCTGGCCCGCGCCACCGAGATTCCCCCGGCCACCGCCTCGGTCGTCACCGACTACTTCCACGAGTGGACCGACCAGGAGTGGATGTCCACCCGTAAGGATCGCAACGTCCACACCGGCCCGATGTCCATCTACGAGGTCCACGCGGGCTCGTGGCGCCAGGGACTGGGCTACCGCGAACTGGCCGACGAACTAGTCCCCTACGTCAAGCAGATGGGTTTCACGCACGTGGAGTTCATGCCCCTGGCTGAGCACCCCTTCGGTGGCTCGTGGGGCTACCAGGTGACCTCCTACTACGCCCCCACCTCGCGCTACGGCACCCCGGATGACTTCCGCTACCTCGTGGATGCCTTCCACCGCGCGGGCATCGGCGTCATCCTTGACTGGGTTCCCGCCCACTTCCCGAAGGACGACTTCGCGCTGGCCCGCTTCGACGGCACCCCGCTGTACGAGGATCCGGACCCGCTGCGCGGCGAGCACCCCGACTGGGGCACCTACGTCTTCAACTTCGGTCGCCGCGAGGTGCGTAACTTCCTGGTCGCCAACGCCCTGTACTGGCTCGAGGACTTCCACATTGACGGCCTGCGCGTCGATGCGGTGGCCTCGATGCTGTACCTGGACTACTCGCGCAAGGACGGCCAGTGGCGTCCCAACCAGTACGGTGGCCGCGAGAACCTGGAGGCCATCGAGTTCATCCAGGAAGCGAACGCGACCGCGTACCGTCGTCACCCCGGTATCGTCATGATCGCCGAGGAGTCCACGGCATGGCCCGGCGTGACCGCCCCGACGTCCGGCGGTGGCCTCGGCTACGGCATGAAGTGGAACATGGGCTGGATGAACGACACGCTGCGCTACCTCAGCGAGGATCCGGTCAACCGCCGCTGGCACCACGGTGAGCTCACGTTCTCCCTGGTCTACGCCTTCTCCGAGAACTACGTGCTCCCGCTCTCGCACGACGAGGTCGTGCACGGCAAGGGCTCGCTGATCTCGAAGATGCCCGGCGACAAGTGGCAGCGCCTGGCGGGCCTGCGTTCCCTGTACGCCTACCAGTGGAGCCACCCGGGCAAGCAGCTCCTCTTCATGGGTCAGGAGATCGGCCAGGAGCAGGAGTGGAACGAGTCCTACTCCCTCGACTGGTGGCTGCTGGATCAGGAGGGCCACGCAGGCGTCGCGGCTCTTGTGGAGCGCCTCAACGCGATCTACGCCTCCTCCCCCGCCATGTGGGATGACGACTACACGGGCTTCGAGTGGATCGACGCCTCGGACGGTGACCACAACCTGATCTCCTACCTGCGGAAGGGAACGGACGAGGCGGGCAACCGCGAGGTCGTCGTGTGCATCTCGAACTTCGCTGGAAACCCGCACGAGGGCTACCGCGTGGGCCTGCCGTTCGGCGGCGAGTGGGTCGAGATCCTCAACACGGATGCCGAGGAGTTCGGTGGCTCGGGCGTGGTCAACGTCGGTACCATCACCGCCGAGGACACCCCGTGGAACGGTCGTCCGGTTTCCGTGTCTCTGCGCGTGCCGCCGCTGGGTGCCGTGTGGCTGGTGCCTGCCTCGCAGGTGCGCTGACGCCGTAGGCTTGTACAACGAGGCCGGGGCAGGGTTTCCTGCTCCGGCCTCGTTCGTTGTCTGCTCGGTGCGGCTGCGGCGCGCGGCAGCATGCGTGGGCAGTCCTTAGAAGCCCGCCCTGCCCCGGTCTATCTGCCCCTGCAGCTTGATCAGTTCGCGCCGAGCCTCCGGGTCGGGCTCCCGGTCGATCTTCTTCGTCAGCTCGTTGTGCGTGGAATGCCATCCGTACCACACGACGACGCAGACGAACACGAGAACGACGATGATCCATGCAGCCATCGCATGTGCCTCCTTCCGCACCTGTGCGTTGGCAAAACGGTATCACATGAGGAGCATCGCCAGGCGCGTACGTGCCTTGGAGACCTCCGGGGTTGAACCCGCGACACGGAAGAGATCCAGGAGGCGCAGGCGCAGCGCGTCGCGCTCCTCGGCATCCGTGGAGGCGGCCAGCAGGTCGAGCAGCACGTCAAAGGCTCCGGCAGCGTCGCCCGCGGCGAACAGCGCATCCGCACGGGCCGCGGGGTCTGTGGTGTCGGCTGTGGCACTGCGGGCGGCCAGGCGCACGCGCGACAGGTGAGACTTCGCGTCCTCGTCGCGCGGATTCAGCTCGATGACTTTCTCCCAACCCGCGATTGCCTCATCGAGGTTGCCGGCGGCCTCGGCAGCCAGCGGGGCCTCGTGCTCGGGCGGAGTCGGAGCGACCGTATCTTCGGCGGCCACGGCGATGCGCGCCGTGATGCCCATCTGCGTCGCAGCCTCAAGGACCTGCGAAATGACGGGGAGCACCTGCTCCTTCGCGGCACCGCCCTGGAACAGGGGAACGGGACGCCCACCCACGAGAGCGACCACCGTGGGCACGCCCTGAATCTGGAAGGCCTGAGCGATCGCGGGAGCCTTGTCGATATCAACCTCGACCAGCTGGAACTTCCCCGCGTTCTCACGCGCGATCTCTTCGAGCATGGCCAGGGTGGGCTTGGACTCGAGCGAACGCGGCGACCACATGACCATGATGACCGGCACGGCCTGCGAGGTGGACATGACGTCCTGGAAGTTCTCCTCGTCCGTGGTGGTGATCAACGGGATGTGCAGGCCCTCCCCCGCTGCCGGAGCGCTCTCCTGCGCGGCGCCGGGAGCACTCTGGCGGGCCGACAGGTCGACGGCTCCGTGCGAGTCTGCGGGCATGGGCGTCGCCTCGGATGTGGGACGGTGGTCAGGCGTGGTCATGATGGTCCTCTTCGTGGCTGAAGTGTTTCTATCAACGATGATATGCGTCGTCCCCGCGACTCAAAGCCACGGGGACGACATGTGCGCTGTGGGTGAAAATCAGCCCGGGCTGGAGGAAGGATCCAGTGCCACGGACACGATCGTGTACTCGCCGCCGACGACCTGGGGGGTTCCACCGGCAGTCTTCGAAGGGATGCGCATGAGGACGGTCGCCAGGTAATCCGCGGTCGCCGTGCCCTCCACCGTCGTGCCGCCAGAGCTCATCGTCGCGGTCTTTCCACCCAGGTTCATCGTCGCGCCCGCGACGGTACGCTGGTAGGTCAGCGTGTACTTGAAGTTGGCGGCGACGAGGGCCGAACCATCCTGCAGCACCAGTCCCGAGATCGGGTAGTCCGTCGCGGTCGCCGCGGCGGTCACGGAGCCTGCGGCACTCACCGACGAGTTCAGGTCACTGATACCCGTCAGGTACGTCTTCGTGAAGTCGTCTGCGGGGAACTGCGACGTGTCCTGGCTGCCCGAGTTCAGCATCGTGATGTACTGCGACAGAGCGGCCTGCGGACTCACGACGAATCCCTCAGAGTCACCAGTGACGTAGGCCGAGCCCGTGCCCACGGGGGGCAGGGTCAGCTGCGTGCCACCGAGGAGGCGCGCGTAGTTCGTCAACTGGTAGTCCGAGCGCGCTGAATCCTGCACGAACACCTGCAGGACGGGCAGCGCCGTCGTGGAGGACGCAGAGATGTTGAAGATCGCGCGCGGCCACGAATCAGAATTCGTGATCGCCAGGGATGCCGGGGTAAAGTCCAGGGCCTGCGGGGCCTGGCCCGAGGCAGTGGCCAGCGCGTACTGCGCCGTACGGTAGGCCAGCGCACCGTGGGCGACGCGGCCCGACAGATCCTGTGCGTTCAGCGACGCGTCTGCGGTCGTCATGGCACTGCCCGTCGCGCCGAGGACGGAGGAGATGCGCTCGAGGTCCAGGTTCGCGGCGCTCTGCGTCTCCTCGCCCGACTGGGCGACGATCTCGTTGGAGCATGCGCTCAGCCCGAGCGTCGATGCCATCAGGAGGGCGGCGGTCGCTACCGCTGCGGTCCGTCTCTTCATCACTTGCCTTCCTCGCGGTCTTTGAGCCAACCGGACATGATCGAGGTCCAGCCGCCGGTCTTCGACGCATCGTCATCGGGTGCCGAGGTCGGAGCGGCAGGCTCGGCCGCGCGAGGACGCGTGACCGGGATCAGGCCGGTGTTGAATTCCTGGCCATCGACGACAACGGTCTGCTCACCGTTGTTGCGGGCCTCGCGCAGCGCGCGACGCGAGGGAAGCGTGCGACCGCCACGAATGCCGGACAGGTCGATGACACCGGTATCGGTCGTGGCACGCTCGGGCGGATCCTGATCGATCGGCCCATTGTCGAGGCCGTGGCGTCCGCGACGCTCAAACGTATCCGTGAGCGGATCGGGAACGTACTCGTCCTGAGGCGCCGACTCGGCTGCGGGCTTGCCGGAGTTTTCTTCGACGGCAGGCGCACTCTCTTCGGCGGTACTGCTGGCGGCCTGAGAGGGCTCGTCAACGACGGGCTCCTCCTGCGAGGGCTGCTCTTCCACGGGGGCATCAACTGCGGGTTCGGGCACAGTCGGCGTGTACGCGGCCGCACCCCACTGTGCCTTCTCCTCGGTTTGCTTCTCATCGGGAGCGGAGGCAGCAGAATCCTTCGAGGAATCGGCCTCATCGACGGCCTCAGTGTCCTTGACGGGAGCCGAAACGGGAGCCGAGTCACGGGCGGCAGCGATACGCTCCGCGACAGCCGCGGAGTTAATCGAAGAAGTCTCCAGGGAATCCGCTTTACGGCGCTCTTCGATACGGGCTTCGCGGATCTTACGCAGGCGCAGGAGCTGCCAGCGCGTGAGGAACAGCGCGAGGGCAATCAGCGCGAAGACGCAGGCAGCCAGGAAAGCGATAATCGCCAGGGTGTTCGTCTGTTCGACCTTCCACGTCAGGGTCAGCGTGAGGTCGCCCGGACCGGCCGCGGAGGCAGCCAGAGCGGAACGACCGGACGGAACGTTCTCCAGATCCAGGCTGACGCTCCCCTGACCGCTGGCCTGCTTGAACCACATATCGGACGAGGCCAGCTGCGCAACCAGGTCTGCGGAAGTCGGATCGGCGAGGGGCTGGGCTCCCGACTGGACGCCGGACTGAGCGCCCGACTGTGCGGGCGTGGAAGGAGCTGCGGGGGCGGTTTGACCAGAGGCGACCGCAGCGTGAGACTCAGCCTTGAGCTTCGTGCGATCCGACTCGACGCCGATGACCTCGGTGTAGGCCGCATCGCCGATCCAGCCCTTCACATCCTGCGTCGTGCCAATGCTCAGAGTCACGGGGGCACCGGACTTCGACGTCGCGGTGACCGTCACGTCGTCCTTCACGATCGACAGCACGTTGCCGCGGGTCATGATCAGATCCGTCGGAGATTCAACGGACGACACCTGATGCGTCGGCGGCCGCAGCACGGTCACGCCGAGCAGCCCGACGAGCACGCATACAAGAGCGACAACGCCCATTGACGATGCCGCCATGTATCGCTTAAACAGTTCCACGGTTGCTCCTCACGTCCAATGCCCACACTGCGGGCATTCTTCAGTCCCCACTTTACGTGCTCACCGCGGGCATGGCCGAATCCGCACCCCGGGCAGTGATACATCACATCCGCACGTCACAGCGGTCGCAGGCCACGGCGCCAACACTCCGAGTGCCAGTGACGGCGAGCGTCAACACCCTGAGGGAGGCCGAAGGGCGCCTCTTCAGGCCACGCAACGATGTGGGCGCTGCCCTGCGGAATCGGACGCAGGCAAGCCGGGCAGGTATATTCCTTGGCCGCGCTGGGAAGACGACGCACCTGATAGTCCAGCCCGTCCGGTCCTCGCTCCGTACGCGGCACGGAGGCGAGGCGCTCCATCTGTAATGGACGCGCCTCGCCCCACGGTCGTTTCTTGCTTCGTTTGCCTCTCACGCAACCACAGTGCCACGTCGCCAGACGCGGCGCACGAGGAGGTCGCCATCGACCTCGACGATGTCAGCCTTCTTCCCCGGCGCGAGTGAACCAATCGTATCGTCGCCCAGGATCGTGGCACCCTGCACGGAGGCCATGTACACGGCGTCGACAAGCGGGATCCCGCCCTTGGTGACGGCAACGCGCACGCAGTCCATCAGGTGGGCCGTTCCACCGGCGATGGCATTGCCCTGAGCCAGGCGGGCAACACCATCCTTGACGATGACGTCCTGGGGGCCGAGTGTGTACTCGCCGTCGGCCATTCCAGCGGCAGCCATCGCGTCGGTGATGAGCACGACGTGCTCGCGGCCGACCAGCTCGTACACGTCACGCACGAGCGTGGGGTCGACGTGGATGGAGTCGCAGATGAGCTCGGCGACGGCGCCGCCGCGCGCGGCGTCCGAGAGGAATTCGGCGATCGGGCCGGTGTCGCGGTGGTGCAGCGGGCGCATGCCGTTGAACAGGTGCGTGATCGTCGCACGGGGGCCTCGCTTGGTCTCCGCCTTCGCGAAATGCTCTCGCGAGTAGGCCAAAGCCTCGCGCGCCTTCACCGAGTTGGAATCCGTGTGGCCCCAGGAAGGTACCGCTCCCCCATCGATGAGGGCCTCGGCAACCGATCCGGGACCGTAGGCGTTGGGCTTCTCAGGGGCCAGCGTCATCGACAGCGCGTAGCCCTGGCAATCGTCAATCAGAGTGCGAGTCAGGTCGGCGTCGGGATCAACGATGTAGGTTGGGTCCTGAGCACCGCAGCGCTCATGAGAAACGAACGGCCCCTCAAAGTGGATACCGGCGAGTTCGTCGGCCTTGGCCAGCTCGGCCAGGGTCTTCGCACGCGCACGCAGCACCTCGGCGGAGGCGGTCACGCAGGACGCGACCAGGGAGGTCGTGCCGTGACGGCGATGCTCGAGGACAGCAACGAGAGCAGCCTCGGCGGTCTCGGCGTTGGGGAAGGACTCTCCACCGCCACCGTGGCAGTGCACATCGACGAGGCCGGGCAGATAGGTCGAATCACTGGCCTCGGGCACCTCGCCCTCATAGTCAGAAACGGGACACACACGGGTAATAGTCGCGCCGTCGAACTCAATAATTCCGTCTTCCACGACGGAGTTTTCCAGAACCAGACGGCCACGCAGCACAGAAATAGTCATACACACATTGTGGCACACATGACACTTTAGTGCTGCGTCTCGGACAACCATTTCTCCCAGTCGCCGAACGCCCGTCGCGCCGATTCCTCATAGGTCCCGCAGCCGTTGGCAGTCACAACCTGGCTGCCGGGGGCGCGCACTGCGACTACGTGACCATTCGCAACCGCAATCGGACGAAACATGCCATTCTTTGCCGGGCAGATCAGGGCCTCCCCTGCCTCATCCGTCAGGCAGGATCGATCCTTGTATCCCACGTGCAGCTCATCGAACGACGGCAGAGCGAGCATGGCTTCGGCCTCGTTACGGCAGTCCGCGACGAGGTCTGCGAGGTCAGCGCGAGCCAAGCCCCCTTCAAACTCCGCGATGGGGAGGCCAAGGCTGCTCCCCGCCTCGCGCGCCCCGGCCATCGCCCGACGCGCCTGCGTAAGAGTCAACCCGGTCCACCTGGCCAGGTCGGCCTCGTCAATAGGACCGTGCCCCCAGGCGTAACGCGCGGCCAACACCGCGAGGGCTTCGTCATGTCCGCTTTCCCCCTGCGCGACGCCTGGTGCACCAGGCAGCCCTCGCGCATCAACCATCAGATGCTCCCCCGCGCGCAGAGGACCTGCGGCGAGCACCCCGTCCAGGTGCAGGCGCATGACGAGATGGCGGCGCCGCAGACCCGCCTGTGAGGACGACGCCGTCACCGTGTCGATGCCGCTGTTCTCCCACGCCTCGACGAGCTCCGCACGGCTCACTCCCCCGGGCGAGGCCTCCAGCAGGTCACACGCGACCTGAGCCGCGCGGTCGACGATCGCAGTCGACAGGCCCAGAGAAGACGCCTGGCGTTCCCACGCCGCACGCCGATGGCGCAGCAGGCGCCGCAGCCAGTGGTGGTCGTGCCCGCTCGTCACGTGCACGGTCCCGCGCATCGGCCACGACCGAACGAGGGCACCCGAGTCGAACGCGGCGCTGATCTGTGCCCGTGGCACGCCCACGCAGCGCACGCCGATCGCCCACGGGATCGCGCTCGCCTGCTGGCCTTGCAGCGCCAGCAGATTCTCCACGGCATCCAGCGGCGAGCGCGCCGCGGTCGCTGAGACGAGACCCTGGGCGACAATTCGCCCAAGGCTCGCGCGCCTGGACAACGTCATCAGAACAGGCGAGACTCGGGGTCATCCACCCCGCGCATCGCGTCGTAGTCGAGGACCACGCAGCGAATCCCACGGTCCTGCGCCAGGGTGCGCGCCTGCTTCGTGATCTCCTGGGCTGCGAAAATACCGGTCACATCGCCGAGGAGCGCATCGCGCCCCAGCAGCGACAGGTAGCGCGTGAGCTGTTCGACACCGTCAATACCACCGCGGCGCTTGACCTCGATCGCGACGTGGTTGCCATCCGCGTCGCGCACCATCAGGTCCACCGGGCCCACGGGGGTGGGAAACTCGCGGCGCACCAGCTCCCAACCCTCGCCAAGAATCTGGGGCACCTGCTGGGCGAGAAGCTCCTGCAGGTGCGCCTCCACACCGTCTTTGACGAGGCCGGGGTCGACGCCCAGGTCCTCGGTCACGTCCGCGATAATCTCGTGGATACGAATGATGAGCTTGTCATCGGTCTTATCGGCCTGAACCGTCCAGACCTGCTCGACGCCTTCTTCGTCGTCACCGGGCTCGCCCATGGAGACCGTACACGGCGCTGTCATCCAGTTCAGCGGCTTGTATGAGCCGCCCTCAGAGTGGATGAGCACCGACCCGTCACCCTTGAGCATGATGACGCGCTTGGCCGGATCCAGGTGGGCGCTCAGCCGACCGGAGTAATCAACGGTGCAGGAAGCAATAACAATACGCACCCCGCGAGCTTACCAACCTTGCTCACACGAGGCGCGGAGGACCGGACTCCACCCAGGAGACCAATCCGTTATATGTCAGGCGTTCCACGGCAACCTCGTAACGATGCTCACCATACGCCAGGCGCACCTCGACCACTGAACCGTCAGCCGAGTGCGCAATCGGAGCCGAGACCTCCATGCCCCGACGCGGGATCGAATAGACCGGCTTGAAGCTCAGTCCCACGAGGCGATACCAGGACAGTTCCTCGACGCCATACACGCCGATACCAGCCGTCCACCCCGCATGTACGTCCGGACGCGACCAACACCGAAACGCCCCCAAACGCGAAACGATCCTGCGGGCGCGCACATTCATGTACGCCCACAGGATCGCCCCGACACACGCGAGGAGAACCACACACCAGATCACGATCATCATCAGGCTCATGAGGTCCTCCTCGCGTAGCGTCGAATTACTGTTCTGCCACTGTAGCGTGATCAGCCACGACCGTGACGAAATCCGAGTCGACTGAGGCGAATCCCCCACTGACCTCGAAAGACATGACCTCGGACGTGCACGACACCGTCACGGTACCCTCGCCCATCTGGGCGAGCAGCGGCTGGCGGCCGGGCAGAACGCCCAGGCTTCCATCCACCGTCGGCACCTGAACGGAGAGCGCCGCACCGTGCCACAGTCGTCCCTCGTGGGAGACGACCTCGACCTGCAAGGACTTACCCGATGCCATCAGGCTTCCTTGGCCAGCTCGTGAGCATTACGCTCCAGGTCGTCGATGCCACCGCAGTTGTAGAAGGCCTGCTCCGGAACATCGTCGTAGTGGCCTTCGGCAATGCGCTTGAACGCCTCGATGGTCTCCGACAGCGGCACGGTCGAACCGGGCACGCCCGTGAACTTCTCAGCCATGTACATGTTCTGCGAGAGGAACTGCTCGATGCGGCGCGCACGCGCGACCGTCACCTTGTCGTCCTCGCTCAGCTCGTCGACACCGAGGATGGCGATGATGTCCTGCAGCTCCTTGTTCTTCTGCAGGATCGCCTTGACGTGCGTCGCGACGTCGTAGTGCTCGCGACCCACGAGGGCCGGGTCGAGGATGCGCGAGGTCGAGGCCAGCGGATCCACGGCGGGGTAAATACCCTTGGCCGCGATCTCACGGGAAAGCTCGGTCGTCGCGTCCAGGTGAGCGAAGGTCGTCGCCGGAGCCGGGTCGGTGTAGTCGTCGGCGGGAACGTAGATCGCCTGCAGCGAGGTGATCGAGTGGCCGCCAGCCGACGTAATGCGCTCCTGAAGCAGACCCATCTCATCAGCCAGGTTGGGCTGGTAGCCCACGGCGGAGGGCATGCGGCCCAGCAGCGTGGAGACCTCGGAACCCGCCTGGGTGAAGCGGAAGATGTTGTCGATGAACAGCAGGACGTCCTGGTGCTGAACATCGCGGAAGTACTCCGCCATGGTCAGGCCCGTCAGGGCGATGCGCAGACGCGTGCCCGGCGGCTCGTCCATCTGGCCGAAGACGAGGGCGGTCTTATCGAAGACGCCCGCCTCTTCCATTTCGCCGATCAGATCGTTGCCTTCACGGGTGCGCTCGCCGACGCCGGCGAACACGGAGACGCCGCCGTGGTCCTGAGCCACGCGCTGAATCATCTCCTGGATGAGGACGGTCTTGCCGACGCCCGCACCGCCGAAGAGGCCGATCTTGCCGCCCTGCACGTAGGGGGTCAGCAGGTCGATGACCTTGATGCCGGTCTCGAACATCTTGGTGCGCGCCTCGAGCTGATCGAAGGCCGGGGGCTGGCGGTGGATCGGCCAACGCTCCTTGATGTCAAGGGTCTCGCCCTCTGCGAGGTTGAGGACGTCGCCGGTCACGTTGAACACGTGGCCCTTGGTGACGTCACCGACGGGGACGGAGATGGGTGCACCGGTGTCCGTGACGGGCGCGCCACGAACGAGGCCGTCGGTCGGCTTCAGCGCGATCGTACGCACGAGGTTATCACCCAGGTGCTGGGCAACCTCAAGCGTCATCGTGAAGGTCGACTCACCCTCACCCTGACCGGCAAGGTTCACCTCGACGGTCAGCGCGTTGTACAACGGCGGGATGCGGTCCGGGGGAAACTCAACGTCGACGACAGGGCCGACGACGCGGGCGACGCGTCCCTCGGCAATTGCTTGGGTATCAGTCATAGTGTTACTCCGTGTCTCGAAGGGCTTAGCTCGCGCCCAGAGCGTCGGCCCCGCCCACGATTTCGGTAATTTCCTGGGTGATTTCCGCCTGGCGGGCCGAGTTCGCCAGACGCGTGTACTTGGTGATGAGTTCCTGCGCGTTGTCCGTCGCCGTATGCATGGCGCGTTGACGCGATGCGAGCTCGGACGCTGCGGACTGGAGCAGCACGTTGTGGATGCGCGCCTCCACGTAAAGAGGCAGGAGCGTATCGAGCACGGCTTGGGCCGACGGAATGAACTCGTACTCGGGCTGAGCCGATGCCGGGTCGTCCGCGAAGCCGCGCTCGGTCGTGCGTTCCTCGTCCGATTCGGGGGCATCCACAACCGTCAGCGGGAGCATCTGGCGCACTTCGGGCACCTGGCTCATGACCGTCTTGAAACGCGTGTAGACGAGGTGCAGCGCACCGACGCCCGTGTCAGGATCGGGGTCCATGAAGCGCTCAAGCAGCACCTGCGCCATCTCACGTGCAGTGTCGGGAGAGGGCGAGTCAGACTCACCTTCCCACTCCCGCTCAATGGTGACACCGCGGAAGCGGAAGTACGCCGACGCCCTGCGCCCAAAGGTATAGAGAACGGGCTCGTAGCCATCCTCACGCAGGTCCGTGATCAGCTTCTCCGACTCGCGCAGGATGGTCGCTGAGTAGGCTCCGGCCATACCGCGATCCGATGCCACAACCAGGACGGCGACACGACTCGTGTCCTCACGTTCCTCGGTCAGCGGGTGGTCGAGATCCGTGTGGACCGCAACCGCCGCGACCGCCTGGGTCAGGGCCTTCTCGTAGGGCCCCGCCTCAGTGGCAGCGCGCCGCGCCGCGCCAATGCGAGACGCAGCAATCATCTCCATGGCGCGGAAGACCTTCGCGAGCGTCGTCGTCGAGGCGATACGCTGCTTGTAGATCCTCTGCTGTCCGCCCATCGCTTAGGCCTTCTCGTTCGTGCGCCCGCGCGAGATCTCCTCGCGGGTGCGCTCAGCCACGACCTCGCCATCCTCCAGGTCTGCGGCGCCACGCCCGGCGCTGATCCACTGGTGGTGGAACTCCTCGACGGCGTTCTTAAGCGCTTCCTCCGTCTCGGAAGTCAGGTCGCCGGTCGCCGCGATCGTGTCGAGCACGGTCGAGTTCGCATGAAGGTGGTCGAGCAGGCCGCGTTCGAAGCGCAGGACGTCCTCGACCTCGATGTCATCGAGGTAGCCCTTGGTGCCCATCCAAATCGACGCAACCTGATCCTCCATCGCGTACGGGGTGGACTGAGGCTGCTTGAGCAGCTCCATCAGGCGTTCACCGCGCGTCAGCTGGCGGCGCGTGGCCGCATCCAGGTCGGAGGCGAACATCGCGAAGGCGGCCATGGAACGGTACTGCGCGAGCGTCAGCTTCAGGGTACCGGCGACCTTCTTCATCGCCTTGGGCTGGGCGGCACCACCGACACGGGACACGGAGATACCCACGTCGACGGCAGGACGCTGGTTCGAGTTGAACAGGTCGGACTGCAGGAAGATCTGACCGTCGGTGATCGAAATGACGTTCGTCGGAATGTAGGCTGACACGTCGTTTGCCTTGGTTTCGATGATCGGCAGGCCGGTCATCGAACCGCCACCCAGGGCGTCCGAGAGCTTGGCGCAACGCTCGAGCAGACGCGAGTGCAAGTAGAAGACGTCGCCAGGGTAGGCTTCGCGGCCCGGCGGGCGACGCAGCAGCAGCGACACCGCACGGTAGGCCTCGGCCTGCTTGGACAGGTCGTCGAAGACGATGAGGACGTGCTTGCCCTGGTACATCCAGTGCTGGCCGATGGCGGAACCCGTGTAGGGAGCCATGTACTTGTAGCCTGCGGGATCCGAGGCCGGGGAAGCGACGATGGTCGTGTACTCCATGGCGCCGGCATCCTCCAGCGTGGAACGCACGGAGGCGATGGTCGAGCCCTTTTGACCGATCGCCACGTAGATGCAGCGCACCTGCTTATTCGGGTCGCCGCTCTTCCAGTTGTCGCGCTGGTTAAGGATCGTGTCAAGCGCGATCGCCGTCTTACCGGTCTTGCGGTCGCCGATGATCAGCTGACGCTGACCGCGGCCAACCGGGATCATCGAGTCGATGGCCTTCAGACCGGTAGCAAGGGGCTCGTGCACGCTCTTACGTGCCATGACGCCGGGGGCCTGCAGTTCGAGCGCGCGACGCCCATCCAGATCCGTGATATCACCGAGGCCGTCAATCGGGCGGCCGAGGGGGTCGACCGTGCGGCCGAGATAGCCGTCACCGACGGGAACCGAGAGAACCTCGCCCGTGCGGTGCACGACCTGGCCCTCTTCAATACCGCCGAAGTCACCGAGGACAACGGCGCCGATCTCGCGCTGGTCGAGGTTCATGGCCAGGCCCAGCGTCCCGTCCTCGAAACGCAGCAGCTCGTTCGCCATGGTGCCGGGCAGGCCCTCGACGTGCGCGATACCATCGGCCGTTTCGATGACGTGACCCACCTCTTCGGTGGCCACGTCCGCCGGACGGTAGGACTCCATAAAGGAGTCCAGTGCTCCGCGGATTTCCTCCGGGGAGATGCTGAGGTCAGCCATGAGGATTCCTAACTAAGAAAAGAAAATTGTGTGAATGAGAGGTGCTAGCTGGCGATCGCGGTACGCGCAGCGGCGATACGAGTGGCCAGCGAGGCGTCAATTGCCGTCATGCCCGCACGCAGGCGGAACCCACCAATGACCTCGGGATCAATCGAGATCGCCAGGTCAACGGCAGTGCCGTAGCGCTTCGAGAGGATGGCGCGCAGACGCTCAACCTGGGCGTCGCTCATCGGCGCGGCCGTAGCGACCGTGACGAAGAGTCGGTCCTGCATGGTGGCAGCCCACTGGGCGTAACGACGCAGGTTGTGGAGAAGACGACCGTGGTTCGAGCGGCCGACCGCACGGCGCAGCAGGCGCATCGTCCAAACGCTGACCCGCTGGCCGAAGAGCTTGGTGGCGATATCCCCACGCTCATGGGAGTTGCCCTTGGCCGTATCCGACAGACGAACACGCACCTCGCGGTGGTGCGCCAGGAAATAACGAACCTGGAACAGCTCCTCACGGACCTGATCGAGGGCACCGTGGGAACCCGCCGCATTGAGCACACCGAGAATGCCGAGCACTTCAAGCGCGTCGGCGACGTCGGCCGGATGGCGCCAGTGGTCCGCGACAACAGCGTTGACGACGGACATCGTCGCCTGCGTGACGTGGGAGCCGAACGCGTCGGACACCAGGCCCTGCTTATCTGTGACCGACCGCGCCGGGTCGGTCACTGCACGCGCGAGACGAGTGTTCTCCTTGAACAGGTCGGCCAGACCGAAAAAATCCTCGGCCACCCGCATTGCGTCGGTACCGGGTACGGCAAGCGCCGCCGCCAGGTCCTTCGCAAAGGGGACGGACTCGATCGTGCGCATCTGTGTCATCGCTTCTCCTCAACCAGCGCGGAGTCGGCCTCGAGCTCGTCAAGGAAGCGATCAACCACGCGGGAGGTCAGCGCCGTGTCGGTAAGCTGCTCACCAATGATCTTCTCTGCCAGCTCAGAGGCGAGAAGACCCACCTCGGAGCGCAGGGAGATCTGCGCGGCCTGCTTTTCAGCGAGGATCTGACGCTGGGAGGCCTCAACGATACGGTTAGCTTCGCTGGTTGCCTCGTGACGGGCGGCGGCCACAATGGCCTTCGCTTCGTCGTTGGCGCGCTCACGGATGGTGTGCGCCTGCGCGTGCGCCTCACGAATGATCTCCTCGCGCTCGCGCGCAGCGGCGGCCTGATCGGCCTTCGCTTGCTCGGCGGCGCCGAGGCCCTCCTCGATCTTTGCAGCACGCTCGTCCATCGTCTGGTAGATGCGAGGCAGCGCGTAGCGTCCGACGAGGAGCAGGACGATAAGCAGAACGACAGCCGACCAGAAAATCTCATACAGCGGCGGCAGGATGACGGCGAGGCCGCCGACCTCCTGGTCCGCAGCGGCGACAATCTGGTGCATGGCGATCACTTAACGATGAGCGGCATAACGAAGCCGATGAGGCCGAGGGCCTCAACCATGCCGGCGCCGATAATCATGTTGGTGAAGAGACGGCCAGCAACCTCGGGCTGACGGGCGGTCGCTTCCTGGTTCTTGCCGACCATGAGGCCGATACCGAGGCCGGGGCCCAGGGTGGCGAGGCCGTAGCCGATGTAGGCGAATGCTGCGGTTCCCATAGTGGTTTCCTTCTGTTAGTAACGCCGGGTGGCGTTGGGGGTCAGTGATGTTCGACGGAAAGCTTGATGTACACGGTCGACAGGATCGTGAAGATGTATGCCTGCAGGAAGGCCACGAAGACCTCGAAGCCGGTCATCACGAACATGGCGGCACCGGTCAGCGCGGAGGCGGCAGACAGGACGGAGAGTTCGTGGAGCAGAATTGCCGTCCCGAAGTAGGTCATGCCGAGCAGCAGGTGCCCGGAGATCATGTTGCACAGGAGTCGCAGCGTCAGCGTGACGGGGCGAACAATGAAGTTCGACAGGAACTCGATCGGCGTGATCAGGAGGTACATCGGAACGGGCAGCCCAGGCGGGAAGAGCTGGGATGCGAAGAAGCCGCCCACTCCCTGCTTGCCGATGCCCGCACCGATGAAGGTGACGTACGTGATGAGAGCGAAGAACATCGGAACGGCGACCACCGACGAGGCGGCGATGTTGATGCCCGGGATGATGCCCGCGATGTTCATGGACAGGACACCGAAGAAGAGGAAAGCGATGAAGCCGGAGAACTTGCGGCCCGTCTTCGGACCCAGCATGTCGAGGGCGACGTTGTCGCGGATGTAGCCGGCGATGGCCTCGACGGCCATCTGTCCGCGGGTCGGAACCAGCTTGGAATTGCGCGCGACGAGGACGAGAACCACGCACACGAGCAGACCCATAATGACGCGGGCAAGCGTCAGGCGGTTGAATTCAAAGAATGTTCCCTCACCGAAGATCACGGTCGGGAAGAAGTCCTCAAGAGCCGGCTGGTGAGGGTGCTGCGTGAACGCCGGGTAGGCGGTCAGGGCAATGACCATGAGGAGGATCGCGAGGCTCACCCAATACCAGCGCGGCTTAGGCGCGGTGCGGCGAGCAGGCGCGTGATCGGACACTGAATGTGCCTCCTTCATCTCAACTCCATTGGTTTGTCTCTGCTGTCATAGCAACTTTACCCATTCTACACAGAGATGGGAGTCCCCGGCGCGCGCAAGGGTTACTCAGTGTCTCCCGGCGCGTCGACGTTCATGGTCCGCTTGCGCATCATGACGACCATCTCGACGCTGGAGGACACGATAACCGCGATGATTGTCGCGATTGCGGCGATGCGCACGTCGATCCCAAGCGCGCGTGGGACGTACAGACCGAGGGCGAGAAGTCCGATTTTCGCCGCGTACCCGCCACTGACCCATCCAATGAAATGGGAGGGTGAGCGCAGCGCGCGGGAGGTGAAAAACCACTGCGCGGCACAGATAATGACGATCATGAGGACGGCGAGCAGGTAGCTCATGCGGAAAGCTCCTCGTGGGCGGTGTCTTCCTTGGGAAACTCTCGGGTCGTCACGGCCACGCCAACCGCCGCCGCGATGACAGCGACAAAGGCCACACTCCACCATTGAAAGACGAGGAGACCGACGGCCGGCACGCAGACGATGGCGGTCCACATCCACAGGATCGCGACGACTCCGCGGTGGGAGTGTCCAGCAACAAGCAGGCGGTCGTGGAAGTGCGAGCGGTCCGCGACGAATGGGCTTTTCCCACGGCTCATGCGACGGATCGACGTGACGACCAAGTCGAGGACGGGCATGAAAATAACGGACAGCGGCAGGATGAGGGGCAGCGCGGACACAATCATCTGTTGGCGGCCCAGCAGCGTCGGATCGATCTTGCCGGTGACAATGATGCCGGCGCCGGCCAGGACGAGTCCCATGGTCTCCGCTCCCCCGCCCATCATGATCGAGGATGGGTGGAAGTTAAACCAGAGGAAGCCCGCGCACACGCCGAGCAACGCGATCACGATGAGGCTTGCAGTCGTCGCGTAGGAAGCTGCTCCCATCAGTCTGGTGACGATGTAGGAGTAGACGAAGAAAGATCCCGCGCCGATCGCGATCATGCCCGATGCTAGGCCGTCGAGACCGTCGATAAAGTTGACGGCGTTCATGATGCCGACGATGAAGAAGACGGAGACGAAGAGCCACAGGCGCGAGGAGCCGAGCGTGATGCCGAAGATCGGGAAGGACGCGAGTTGGACACCTCCGAAGGCCATACCGCCGGCGATCAGCACCTGGCCGCCGAGCTTAGCCATCCAGTCCAATTCAATAATGTCGTCGATGATACCGAGGATGCACATGGCGGCGGCGCCGGCCATCACGGCCCATGGGACCGTCGTCGTAAACAGGGGTGCCATGTAGGGGATGCGTGAGGCGACCAGCATCGTCACGATCAACGCGATGGTCATGGCGACGCCGCCCAGGCGTGGGATCGGCGTCTTTTGGAGGTCGCGGCCGCGCAGAGGGGGCAAGATATTGAAGCGCAGGCAGGTCCATCGAACGACCGGGGTGAGCAGAATCGTCAGTGCCATCGCGATGGCGCCCAGCAGGAGGTAAACCTTCACGAGGCACTCCCCTGCACGGGTGCGATAGCCACACCGGCCGCGGCGCTCAAGTCATCCAGGGCTATGGTTCCCAGGCGCAGCACACGCGGCGTCTCGTGTGCGAAATCGACGATTGACGAGGCCGTGGATCCCTGGGTGGGTCCGCCGTCAAGGTAGGCGGCAACGCGTGCACCGAAATACCCGATGGCCGCCTCCACGGACGTCGCCGGGGGTTGCCCTGTCAGGTTCGCTGACGTCACGGCCATGGGTCCGAAGTCGCGCAGCAGTCGCAGGAGTGCGCCTTGGTTCGGCATGCGCACGCCGATCGTTCCGCCGGTCTCACCGAGATCCCACCCGAGGTCTGGGCGAGCTCGCAGAATGAGTGTGAGTCCGCCGGGCCAGAAGGCACGCGCGAGCGTGCGGGCGGCATCGGGAACATCGACGCACAGCGAGTCGATCGCTTCGACGGATGCAACGAGAACGGGGGGCGGCATTTGCCGTCCGCGTCCTTTCGCGGCCAGCACGGCGGCGACGGCCTCGGGATTCGCGGCGTCAGCTCCGATGCCGTACACGGTGTCCGTGGGAACGACGAGAAGGTGCCCGTCGCGCAGCTCCTGCTGGGCGCGCGCCAGGTCGGCCTCGCTCAGTGCGGGGGCTGCGCTCAGGATCGTCTCAGTGCTCATCGTTGTCATTGTGTCACGGATGCGGTGGGCTTCGTCGAACGGGACGCGCGAGCACGCAGGAAGCGCGAGCGTCCCACCAGGTCAGGCAACGTCTCCACGTCGACAAATCCAGCTGAGCGAGCGGCGTCGCGCAACGCCGCATCCTGGCTCGGAGAATGCTCCATCAGCAGCGTACCGCCGGGCCGTAGCAGGGTTCGGGCGCGACGAATAATACGCACGGGAATCGCCGTACCGTCCGAGCTACCGCCGTACAGGGCGACGTGAGGATCAGCGCTCGCCTCAGGCTGAGTCGGCATTTCATCCGCCGGCACGTAGGGCGGGTTCGTCACGACCACGTCAACCATCGCGTCAAGGTGGGACAGGGTTGCGAGCGCCGTGGCATCTGCACGCTCGAGATGTACGCTGCGCGCTCCGACGAGATCCCGGTTTCGGCACGCCAGGGCGAAAGGATCCGCTTCCTTCTCGACCGCCCACACCTCGGTGCACGCTGCCTCCAGGGCGATGGCGAACGCAATGGCACCCGATCCCGTACACAAATCGACCACGCGCGCCTCTCCACGCTCACGCACGATAGCCCCGGCCTCGTCGATGGCGAGACCGGCGAGAACTTCGGTCTCGGGACGCACGATGAACACGCCGGGCACCGACTGAAGCGTGAGCGAACGGAAGAACATGCGACCGGTGACGTGCTGGAGCGGTATACGCAGGGCCCGCTCCCCCACCCCGGAGCGCAATTTTTCGGCCTGCTCCTGGTTCAACCGGGTGGGGAGCGACCACTGGGACGAGGCATCGCACGCCCACTCCAGCAGCTCGCGAACGTCCGCGTCGACGGATTCAATCCCGGCGGCGCTCAGGCGCTCACGAGCCCAGGATCGGGCCTCGTTCAAGGACCATTCGCTCACGTCGCCTCCCGTCATGACTGCGCGGCGGCGGCCAAGCGCTCGGCCTCATCAGCTTCCTGCAGCGAAGTGATAACGGCATCGAGCGCGCCCGACAGGACCGCGTCGAGATTGTGTGCCTTAAAGCCCGTGCGATGATCCGCGATCCGGTTCTCCGGGAAGTTATAGGTACGGATACGCTCCGAGCGATCCACGGTGCGCACCTGGGAGAGGCGCTGAGCCGAGGCCTCGGCCTCCTTCTTCGCTCGCGCCTCCGCGGCCAGGCGCGATGCAAGCACGCGCAGGGCAGCTTCTTTGTTCTGCAGCTGCGATTTCTCATTCTGCATCGACACGACGATGCCGGAGGGCAAGTGGGTGATGCGAACGGCCGAATCCGTCGTGTTCACGGACTGCCCGCCGGGGCCGCTCGACCGATACACGTCGATACGCAGGTCGTTCGGGTCGATGACGATCTCCTCGTCGTCCTCGATCTCCGGCATCACGAACACGCCGACGGCACTCGTGTGGATGCGACCCTGGGACTCGGTCACGGGAACGCGCTGCACGCGGTGCACGCCGCCCTCGTACTTCAGGTGAGCCCACACGCCCTCATCGGGAGCTGGCGTGCCCTTCGCGCGGATCGCCAGGGTGATGTCTTTGAAGCCACCGAGCTCCGTATGGGTCGCGCTCATCTCGGTCACGCTCCAACCGTGCGCCTCGGCGTAGCGACCGTACATGCGCGCCAGATCGGATGCGAAGAGCGCGGACTCTTCGCCGCCCTCGCCGGCCTTGATCTCGAGAATGACATCCATCGCGTCCTCGGGATCACGAGGGGCCAGGATCTTGACGAGGGCCTCGTGGGCAGCAGTTTCCTCTTCTTCGAGGGCGGGAATCTCGTCGGCGAAGGACCGGTCTTCGGCCGCGAGCTCACGGGCAGCCTCAAGATCTCCCGAGGCAGCAGCGAGCCGATCTGCGGCAGCCTTCACGCGACCAAGTTCAGCGTAGCGGCGCCCCACGCGGCGCATCAGCTGCGGGTCCGCCAGCGTCTGGGGATCCGCCATCTGCGCCTCGACCTGCTCGTATTCCTCCAGCAGGGGGCCCAGGGCACCAAGCTCCTCCGTCGCGGCCACTATTCACCACATCCTTCGATCCGTACAGTTGACAAAGCGGCGGCGCCGTCGGCCGTGGGGCCAACGACACCGCCGTTGAGCTAGCTGCTCACCCTCACTTGGAGGGGCGCACGCGCTTGCCGTAGCGAGCCTCGAACTTGGCGACGCGGCCGCCGGTGTCGAGGATCTTCTGCTTGCCCGTGTAGAACGGGTGGCAGGCCGAGCACACGTCCACGCGCATCTCACCGGAGGTGATGGTGGAACGGGTGTGGAACTTGTTGCCGCACGTGCAGGTCACGACGGTGTCCACGTATTCGGGGTGAATACCCTTCTTCATGGAGTTTCTCCTGGATCGTTTGGTGCCCCGGGTCCGGACATGCAGCGTCCCCCGCATCTGGCGAGGGCTCGCCCTCCAGCGCGCCAACAAGCACCTGGGGCATGCCGGTGAACCGGTAAGCCGACAGGACATTATCGCACACGCGCCCTTCCCCTTCAATGAAGAAAGGAAGCAGCACACGTGAGATCCGCAATGGGCGCACAACACGCATGGCCACCCACACTCCCCGTGAGCACGAGGTCGGCTCACAGGACCGCACTTAGCGTGTCCGCCCGTACGGACCGATGTTCGCGGCGGACGTCAGGTAGTTCGCCCGCGATGATCCGTACCGCGAGGTTCCATCCCACACAAGGTAACGATGAAGATACGCGGGAGGCACGTAGACGGTGGCGTTAAACGCTGTGAACAGGGCGGTGGAATGAGCCGCACTACCCTTGAAATCTATACCCGCACTGTTTGCGGTCAGGCGAATCGCCTGGGCGGGATTGTAGGTATACGTCATGCCGGAGATGCGGTACGCGCCGATGTAGAGGGTCTCGTTGGTGCGCAGCTTCTCCCCCGCGCCTCTTCTCCAACGCTTGTAGCGCCTCTGCCCAATCATGGACGTATCGGTTGCGAGAGCCACCTCGATCAGTCGCACCAGGCGCACTCTGGCCTCGTCAGCGATCTGATCGAGCTGCGTCAGTGCATCGGCGGGGTCCATCTGCGCGCGCTCAATGCTCGCCGCCAGATCGTGCACAGCCAGGCGATGCTCATTGACCCACGCCACGAGGGACGCCGCTGCGCTGAGAACCATCGGCTCTCGGCTGCGCCGCTGGACACTTTCCGTGAGGGTCTCGAGGACGGTCAGGTCCTCGTAGACCACCCCTGTCTCGTTCTCCCATATCCTGCGCCAGGTGGGAGCAAGCGCGAAGAGATCGCGAGCCGCCATCATCGCGATGTGCGCATCCATCAGACCGTGGAAATGCTCGACGATCGCATCCGTCTCCCGTGCCGTTGCCGCACTCAGCGAAGCGAGGAACGGAACCGACGCCCCCGCAGCAATCTGGGCGCGCAGCTTGTCGCGTTCGGCGCAAGCAGCCTCCCAGCGCGCGGCGAGCCCGCGGTGGTAGCGCCCAGATTCCAGGAGCGCAACGCAGCTGCGCTCGACGTCCTGATGTCGTTTCTCCAATGGTTCCCACTCGTCGCAGGCCCGCCTGAGGTTGTCGCGTGCCTGGCGGCGCAGCATCCATCCGCGCCCCCAGAGCACGATACCCATGAACGAGGTGACCCACGCGTACCATGCCGGCCACGCAAGAATCTGCGGCACATCCACGGCGGACGCGATCACAAACCACGCGGGAGTCACAAGGAACAGAAGCATGCCCGCCAGGATGCGCGCAAATCCGCGCGCGCCTCGCCAGAACGTGTCCGGGCGCGCAGGAGCGTTATCCAGCCCGCCTGTCTCGAAGGATGTCATGCCTCCACTCTGGCATGCTTCGTCCCCATCCGCTCGGTGCCTTGATGTCCATCAGAAGGACGAGGAGGAACCGGAGCCCGAGAAGCCACCCGAAGAGGAACCGTAGTTCGCGCTCGAGGTGCTCGACGTGGTACTGCCGCTAGAGATCACGTATTCGTCGAGGTACAGGGGCCTCACGTAGATGTAACTGTCGTAGTCTTTGAAACGACTCGACGTGTTGGCCCGGTATGCCGCGAGGTTAACACCGGCGGAGTTCGCGGTCATTCGAATCGTCGACGCGGGATTGTACTCGTGCGTGGCTCCCTGGCTGAGGTAGGAGCCTTTGTAGAACATCTCGGCTGCATTCACGAGTTCGGCTGGGGGGCTCTGCCACCTGGCATACCGCTGCCTACCCTCCATTGAGGTGTCGAGCGCTAGCGCGCTCGTCACCACGTCTGCCAGGCGCGTGCGGCTCTCATTCGCGATTCGGTCGAGTTCTTCGAGAGCCTGAGCCGGGGTGACCTCGGCGCGTTCGAGACGGGTGCCGAGGCCGAGCAGCAGCGCACGTTGCTCATTCGTCCACTGGAACAGCGACTTGGTCGCCCCGTGCACCTTGGGGTTCTTCACGTGGTCGCGTACCTTGACCCCGACGTTATCGACTGCTTGCAGATCCTCGAAGACGGGGCCCACCTCGTTGTCCCAGATGGCGCGCCAGCCGGGCCTCAGGGCGAAGAAGTCACCTGCCGCCATAATCGCATGGTCCGCGTCCGCTAGTGCGCGCAGATCCTCAAGGATCTCATTCGTCTCATCCGACGCCTGCGCGCTCAGCGTTCCCAGGAAGTGCGTCGACTGTGTCTGCGCGATGCGGGCGCGTACCCTCTCGTATTCGGCGCGCGCAGACTCGTAGCGCGCGGACAGACCGCTCGTGTAGTCCCCCGCTTCGAGGAGAGCGACGAACGCGCGCTCGACCTCGCCGCGGTGCCTCTCCAAGGCCCGCCACTCCTCGGCGACCTTGCTCGTGTTCTCACGCGCCTGACGGTGCAGGCTGTTTCCGCGCGCGAGAATGCCGATTCCGACGAGGGTGGCGAGCGCTCCCTTCCAGTCGGGCCACACCGGCCGGTTCTCCAGGCTCATCCCGGCCTCGTTGGGCATGATGGACGCCGCCGTGCTCACCGCGGCGACCACGCCTTGGCTCCAGCGGCCCTCGCGGAAATCATCCTTTGCGGCGTCCTGAATCTCGCTCTGGATCGACAGCGTCGGGGCGATGTCCTCACCGAAGTATGTGCCGACCTGTCGGTGCGTGGGAGACACCGCGAGGATGAAGTAGCCGTCGGCCCATTTGTAGCCGTTGCGCGCAATCCACTCGGGATGCTTCGCGCGCGCATACTTCAGGGTCGCCTCGTCCAAGTTGTCATCCGTCAGGTTGTCCGTGGACAAGACGACGAGGTGGATGGGGCGCAGGAAGCCGATCCCCTCCAGAGCGACACTGAGCGGGCGGCCGTCGACGCTCTGGAAGCTGCTGGTTTCGTCGCGGATCTCCACAACGGGTGAGACGAGGCTCGTCGCCGAAGCGGTCGGCTGCGAGTATTCGTATGCTGCCACCGCCAACCAAGCGGGCGTGACGAGGACCAGAATTGCCCCCAGCACGATACGCAGGAGACCGCGGACATCGAGCCGAGTATTCCGGGAATTCTGGCTCGTGGGGTCTGAGTTCATTGCATCGCTCGTCGAAGACGTCATGCCTTCACTCTGACATGACGGTCAGGCTCACGCACGGTGGCACCAGCATTTTCGAGACGCAGCAACGGCGCAACCGGCCCCCACCACCCACTCAGTCCGAGGACGAGCCGTCGCCTGCCGCATCCACGTCGCCAGTCACGTATCGATCAAGATACATCGGCAGTAGATAGATGGATGCGCGGCCAGCCGTCAGGACACCGGTCGCCGGGGCTGGCAGCCCGTTCAGGTCGACGCCTGCGGAGTTTGTAATCAGTCGGATCGTGGCTGCCGGATTGTACTCGACGTCAGTGTCTGCGTCCTCGCTCCAGTAGGCCCCGTCGTACTCGGCATTAGCCGCGGTCAGGCTGATTCCCGCGCCCTTCCACCGCGCGTAGCGTGCGCGTCCCTGCGACGAGGCATCGGTGGCGAGAGTCGCCTCGATGAGCTCGGCGGTGCGCGCTCGCGCCTCGTTGGCTATCCGGTCGAGTTCTTCCAGTGCCTGGGCGGGACCGAGCTGTCTGCTCTCGAGGCGTTCTCCAAGGCTGATCACCGTGTCCTTGTCATTCCCCAGATGTTCTCGGAACGCCTCAATGTCCGTCAAGATGTGCGCCTCCGTACCGATTGATTCGAGGCTGTCTGCGACGTCGTCGAGGACGTCCAAGTCTTCGATGATCGGGCCAATCTCGTTGTTCCACACGTCGCGCCAGCCGGGCGCGACGGCAAAGAAGTCGCGCGCAGCCATGATCGCGGTATCCGCATCCGCCAGGACGGCCATCTGCGCAAGGATCTCATCCTCCGCCCCTCCCGATGCCTCGCTGAGCGATGCGAAGAAACCGGGCGACCTGTACTCCTCGATTCGAGCGCCAACCCTGACGCGTTCGGCTCGGGCACACTCATAGCGCGCCGTGAGTCCGCTCTCGTAGTGCCCGACGCCGACGAGCGCGGAGAACACGCGCTCGCCCTGCACCCGTTGCGCCTCCAGGGAGGCCCATTCCTGCGCGATGGTCCTGATTTTCTGACGCCTCGAGCGCCGACAACTGACCCCTCCCCACAGCACGCCAATTCCGCACAGCGCCATGACCCAGCCTGTCCAATTCGGCCAGTCAACAGTCTCCCCCATCCCGTGATGGGCCTGATCATAGATGGCGATTGCCAGCTGAAGGGGAGCCGTCAGCGAGAGAAAGAGACCGACAACGAGGCGCAGAAATCCGCGCGCAGCACTCCAGGATCGGCGCGAGGTACCCCGTGGCACCCGCGAATTGGCCGCATTCGGTGTCATGTTCACCATGCGCCAATTCTGGCACAGGCCTTATCAGTTGTCCGGTACTCGCACGTACACCTCAATAGGAAACGGGGCGAGCGGCTCTCGCCACTCGCCCCGCGCCTACCCGCCGATCACTCGGAGGGCGTGGTCTTTTGGATGAGCATGAGGAACTCAGCGTTGGACTGGGTTTCCTTGAGCTTGTCGAGGACCAGCTCGAGGCCCTGCTGCTGGTCGAGCGTGCCCAGGACGCGGCGCAGCCTCCACATGATGCGCAGCTCCTCGGGCGCAAACAGCAGCTCCTCGCGACGAGTACCCGACGCGTTGAGGTCGATCGCGGGGAAGATGCGGCGCTCGGCGAGCTGGCGCGACAGGCGCAGCTCCATGTTGCCGGTGCCCTTGAACTCCTCGAAGATGACCTCGTCCATCTTCGAGCCGGTCTCCACCAGGGCGGAGGCGATGATGGTCAGCGAGCCGCCCTCGGAGATGTTGCGCGCAGCGCCGAAGAACTTCTTGGGCGGGTACAGGGCGGATGCATCGACGCCACCGGAGAGGATGCGACCCGAGGCGGGCGCGGCCAGGTTGTAGGCGCGCGACAGACGCGTGAGTGAATCGAGGAGGACGACAACATCCTGACCCAGCTCGACGAGGCGCTTGGCGCGCTCAATCGCAAGCTCGGCAACGGTCGTGTGATCCGAGGCGGGACGGTCGAAGGTCGAGGCGATGACCTCACCCTTGACGATCGAACGCATGTCGGTGACCTCTTCGGGGCGCTCATCCACCAGGACGACCATGAGGTGCACCTCGGGGTTATTCAGCTCAATGGCCTTGGCCATCTGCTGGATGACCATGGTCTTGCCTGCCTTGGGCGGGGAGACAATGAGGCCACGCTGACCCTTGCCCACGGGGGCGACCAGGTCGATGACGCGCGGCGTGTAAGCCTTTGGCGAGGTCTCCATGCGCAGCTGCTCGGAGGGGTAAACCGGGGTCAGTTTACCGAATTCGCGGCGCGCCTGAGCCTGCTCAATCGTCATGCCGTTCACGGAGTCAACGCGCACGAGGGCGTTGTACTTCTGACGCTGGCGCTCGCCCTCGCGGGGCAGGCGAACGGCACCGGCGACCGCGTCACCGGCGCGCAGGCCCCAGCGGCGCACGTTGCCCAGCGTCACGTAGACGTCGTTCGGGCCGGGCAGGTAGCCCGAGGTACGCACGAACGCGTGGTTTTCCTGGATGTCGAGGATGCCGGCGATCGGCGCCAGGTTCTCCTCGCCGCCGCGCTGATTGCGCCCCTCGCGATTCTCGCGGCCCTCGCGGTTCTCACGACCCTCACGATTCTCGCGGTTCTCACGGTTCTCACGGTTCTCGCGGTCGCGTCGACCTCGGCGGCCACGCTCGCGACGCGGGCGGCGCGCCTCGGTGTCATCCCCGTCGGGCAGTTCGATGTTGAGGACGGTTTCGACGACGGCCGTGTCCGGCTCCGGGGTGGCCTCGGTGCGCTCCGCGGCGGGCAGGGGCAGATCGAGAGTGACATGCGCGGGCTCGACGGCGCCCTGGCTCACCGCGCGGCGGCGGCGGGAGCGACGAGGTGCCTCGGCGGGAGCCTCAGAAGCCGACTTCTCGGCCGCAGAAGCCTCCTCTGCCGACTTCTCGGCGGCGGGCTTGTCGGCTTTCTTCTTGGACGAGGCAGGAGCATCCTCACGGGGAGCGGTTTCCTGCGGGGTCGAGGCACCGGCACCGTTGCTCAGCAGCTCGATCAACTGGGGCTTACGAAGCTGGGAAATGCCCTTCAGGCCGCGGGAGGCGGCCAGAGCCTTCAGCTCGGGCAGCTTCATCGCCGACAGCGACGCGGTCGTCTCGGCGGAGGTTTCGTTGCTCACGAAGTGATCCTTACTGGAATGCGCCCACAGCGGGCGAGGTGATTACTCAAGCACAACAAAAAGCTTGATCAGGAAGATGCGCGAAAGAGGCGCACCGCAACGGTCGGAGTCGAGCGATCGGCTCGGACCTGGAAAAAATATAGCAAGACCGCCAGCCCGCTGTCACTTAGACGGCGAGGCTGGCGGTGGTTGCCAACAAACTCACAGCGAAGCCGAGCGACTAAAACTCGACTTTCGCCAGGCTTCCGCGGGTAATCTGCACGCCCGAAGCAGCCACGGCCAGCGGCACGACACGCCAGCCTGCACCAGCTGCGTCGCGGCGAATATCCGCCCCCACCTGCTCCAGAGACAGAACGGTCGGCCCCGCACCGGAGACAACGGCAGCAAAACCGGCACCCCGCAGCCAGTCAACGAGTGCGAGTGAGGGTTCCATCGCGGCCCGGCGCTGTTCCTGATGGAGGCGGTCGCGCGTGGCTTCCATGAGGAGCGCGTGCAGGTTCACTCCCCCGCTCGCCTGGGCACCACCCGACAGGATGGCGGCCAGCAGGGCACCGCGCGCCACATTGAAGCTCGCATCACCGTGGGGAACGGTCGCAGGCAGGGCGGCTCGCGCGGCGGCGGTGCGCAGCTCGAAGTCGGGGATGAACGCGACGGGGTCGATGCCCTCGGGCGGGGTGAGGCGCACGCTGCCCACTTCGGAGGTCTCCTCGTTCATCCAGGACACGGTCGCGCCGCCAAAAACGGCGGGAGCCACGTTGTCGGGATGCCCCTCCATGTGGGATCCGATCTCGAGGATCTCCTGGCGGCCGAGCACATCGGCATCACCAATGAGGGCGCGTGCCAGCGTCACGCCGGCGACGATCGCACTCGCAGAGGAACCCAGGCCTCGGGAATGAGGGATTCGGTTCGTGCAGTGCATGCGCACACCCACCTGAGGGGCACCCACGCGGTCCAGCGCAAGGCGCAGGGCACGCACGACGAGGTTGTCCTCGCCCTGCTCGACATTTCCGGCACCTTCGCCCTCAACGACGACCGAGGTGGGCCCAGTCGTCGCGTGAACCGAGACCTCGTCCCACAGGTCGAGGGCCAGGCCCATACAGTCGAATCCCGGCCCCAGGTTCGCGCTGGTCGCGGGGACCTTCACCGCGACAAAATCATCTCGCAGCCGCACGTCACTCACCCTCAACGCGGATCGTGGAGGTCACCTCACGCACGGCGTCAGACACGGCGAGCGCGCGGGCAACGGCGCGCAGGTCGGCCTCGCGGGCGCGGTGGCTGGTCACGACGATGACGCAGGCACCGGGAACCTCGTCGTTACGCTGGTGGACGGACTGAATCGAGACACCGTGGCGGGCAAAGATGCCGGCAACATCGGACAGGACGCCGAGGCGGTCCTCCACCTGCAGGCGAATCTGGTATCGCGTGTGCGTGGAGCCGGGATCGAGGATCGGCAGGTGCGCGTAGACCGACTCGCGCGGGGCGTGGCCGCCGAAGGCGCGGTGGTGCGCGGCCGCGACAAGGTCGGACAGGACGGCCGAGGCGGTGGGAGCGCCGCCCGCACCCTGACCGTAGAACATCAGGCGCCCCGCAGCCTCACCCTCGACGAGGATTGCGTTGTAGGCACCATCGACGGAGGCAAGCGGATGATCGGCGGGAACCTGGGCCGGATGCACACGCATCGCGACGCCTTCACGCCCATCCTCGCCGATGCGGCGCTCAGCGATAGCGAGGAGCTTGATCGTGTGGTTGATGCGCGCTGCCTCCTCCATATCCTCCTTCGTGATGCTCGTAATGCCTTCCACCGCAACATCGTCGATACCGACGCGGGTGTGGAAGGCGAGCGAGGCAAGAATGGAGCACTTGGCGGCCGCGTCGAAGCCCTCGACGTCCGCGGTCGGGTCGGCCTCGGCAAAACCGAGATCCTGCGCCTGCTTGAGAGCTTCCTCGTAGCTCAGGCCCTTCGTGCTCATCGCATCGAGGATGAAGTTGGTCGTGCCATTCACGATGCCCATGACCGTCGTGATGCGGTCGCCGGCGAGAGATTCGCGCAGGCCGTAAACGACGGGGACAGCACCCGCGACGGCTGCCTCGTAGTAGAGGTCGGCGCCATTGGCTGCGGCTGCCTCGTAGAGCTCGGGGCCGTGGGCGGCCAGGAGGGCCTTATTGCCCGTGACGACCGAGATGCCCTGGTTGAGCGCACGCAGCACGAGGGTGCGGGCGGGCTCGATGCCGCCGATCAGCTCGACGACGAGGTCCATGTTGTCGATCGCCTCGGCAGGGTCCGTCGTCAGCAGCTCTCGATCAATCGGAGCATCACGGGGGGCATCCACATTGCGGACGAGGACCTTGCGCACCTCCATTTCTGCGCCCGAGCGAGCGGCGAAATCCTCGCGGCTCGACTGAAGGATACGAATGACCTGGCTACCGACGGTTCCGGCTCCAAGAACGCCAACTCCGAGGACGGGGCGGGGTGCAGACATAGGATTTTTCTCCTTTGTGGGACGGGCACTGGTACCAGTGTAGGCGGTCAAGCCATCTCTCTTCTCCCAAGGACCTTGGTCCCACAATTTAATCGCCAGAGACTTTGGACCCATATCCTGAGACGCAGAACATAGACTGTCGGTTGATATGGGTTGTGGAGACCCCCCAAACCGTAGGACAATGGGCCTAAGCGTTGGAATCCGACGCACTGTGGAGCTCCGCTCCTAACACACCGTCCCCACAACGGGATACGGACATCCGAGAAGAGGAAGAATGACGACAGCAGACCAGAAGGCCTGGGAAGGTTTCGTAAAGGGTAACTGGTGCGATGAAATCGACGTTCGTGATTTCATCCAGCTGAACTACACCCCGTACGAGGGCGATGCCTCGTTCCTGGCAGGACCGACCGAGAAGACCCTGCGCGTGTGGAACACTCTCGAAGAGAAGTACCTCTCCGAAGAGCGCAAGGTGCGCATCCTTGACGTTGACACCGACACCCCCGCCGACATCGATGCTTTCAAGCCCGGCTACATCTGCGAGGACGACAACGTGATCGTCGGCCTGCAGACCGATGCCCCCCTGAAGCGCGCGATGATGCCGAACGGCGGCTGGCGCATGGTCGAGACGGCCATCCACGAGGCCGGCAAGGAATACAACCCCGAGGTGAAGAAGATCTTCACCCAGTACCGCAAGACCCACAACGACGCTGTCTTCGATATCTACACCCCGCGCATTCGCGCCGCGCGTTCTTCCCACATCATCACCGGCCTGCCGGACGCTTACGGCCGTGGCCGCATCATTGGCGACTACCGCCGCGTGGCCCTGTACGGCGTCGACCACCTGATCGCCGAGAAGCAGAAGGACAAGGATCGCTACGCCGACCAGCCCTTCTCCGAGCACTGGGCACGCTACCGCGAGGAGCACTCCGAGCAGATCAAGGCCCTCAAGAAGCTGAAGAACCTCGCCGCCTCGTACGGCTACGACATCTCCGGCCCCGCCACCAACGCGCACGAGGCCGTGCAGTGGACCTACTTCGGCTACCTGGCCTCCGTGAAGTCCCAGGACGGTGCCGCCATGTCGATCGGCCGCCTGTCCGGTTTCTTCGACTGCTACTTCGAGCGCGACCTGAAGAACGGCACGCTGGATGAGTCCGGCGCGCAGGAGATCATCGACGCCCTCGTCATCAAGCTGCGCATCACCCGCTTCCTGCGCACCATCGCCTACGACCAGATCTTCTCGGGCGACCCCTACTGGGCCACCTGGTCGGACGCCGGCTTCGGCGACGACGGCCGTACGCTGGTCACCAAGACCTCCTTCCGTCTGCTCCAGACCCTGGTGAACCTCGGCCCGGCCCCCGAGCCGAACATCACCATCTTCTGGGACGAGAACCTGCCCCGCGGCTACAAGGAGTTCTGCGCCCGTATCTCGATCGAGACCTCTTCAATCCAGTACGAGTCCGATCCGCAGATCCGCGCCCACTGGGGCGACGACGCCGCCATCGCATGCTGCGTCTCCCCGATGCGCGTCGGCAAGCAGATGCAGTTCTTCGGCGCGCGTGTGAACGCCGCCAAGGCCCTGCTCTACGCCATCAACGGTGGCCGCGACGAGATGAGCGGCAAGCAGGTCATGGAAGGCTACGAGCCAGTCCAGGGAGACGGCCCGCTCGACTTCGATGACGTGTGGAAGCGCTACGAGGAGATGCTGGACTGGGTCGTTGGCACCTACGTCGAGGCCCTCAACATCATCCACTACTGCCACGACCGTTACGCCTACGAGGCCATCGAGATGGCTCTGCACGACGCCGAGATCGTCCGCACCATGGGCTGCGGTATCGCCGGTCTGTCCATCGTTGCTGACTCGCTGTCCGCCATCAAGTACGCGAAGGTCTACCCGATCCGCGACGAGACCGGCCTGGTGGTCGACTACCGCACCGAGGGCGAGTTCCCGACCTACGGCAACGACGATGACCGCGCCGACGACATCGCCGCGACGGTCGTCCACACCGTCATGGACAAGATCCGCGCGATCCCCATGTACCGCGACGCGATCCCGACCCAGTCGGTCCTGACGATCACCTCGAACGTCGTCTACGGCAAGGCCACCGGTTCCTTCCCGTCGGGCCACGAGAAGGGTACCCCCTTCGCCCCCGGCGCGAACCCGGAGAACGGCATCGACACGCACGGCATGGTTGCCTCCATGCTGTCGGTCGGCAAGCTGGACTACAACGACGCACTCGACGGCATCTCGCTGACGAACACGATCACCCCGCAGGGCCTGGGCCGCTCCAAGGAAGAGCAGATCCAGAACCTGGTCGGCATCCTCGACGCTGGCTTCGTTCCGGACGATTCCTGCGCCTACGACGGCACCAAGGGCTACTGATCCACCATCGGCGGGGATCGATGCGTCACCCGTATTGATCCCCGCCCACCACACACGTGGGTGTGCCGCACCGCGACCCACCCAATCCGGTAACTCCGGAGTCCCACAAAAGGAGAAATGTTATGGCAACCAAGACCTACGAAGAGCGCCTCGCCGACATGAAGGCCGCCCGCGAAGAGCGCGGCGACAAGGATGGCCTCTACCACGCGAACATCAACGTTCTCGAGGAGTCCACGCTGAAGGACGCCATGGAGCACCCCGAGAAGTACCCGAACCTGACCGTTCGCGTTTCCGGCTACGCCGTCAACTTCGTCAAGCTCACCCGTGAGCAGCAGCTGGACGTTCTGTCCCGCACCTTCCACCACTCGGCCTGATCGCTGATTGGAGTGGGGCGTCGGGCAACGCTCGGCGCCCCACTGCTATGCCTGCCTTCGTCGGCTCTTTCCACTGACGATCCCCGGCCTCGTTCCCATCACGGACGCCTCCCACTCAACCGCGAAGAAGGAAACATGTCGCAGCCCCTCGCCCTCCCCACGTTCCGCGAGCAGGACTTCCAAGCTCCCCAATCACGTACCGTCGGCGCTGGCGTCGAGGGCCTGGAGGAGATTACGGACCTGGAGCGCTCCGAGCGCCTGCGACGCATGCGTGAGGGCACGCTGGGTTCCATTCACTCCTGGGAGCTCGTGACAGCTGTTGACGGTCCGGGCACGCGCATGACGGTGTTCCTCAACGGCTGCCCGCTGCGCTGCCTCTACTGCCACAATCCCGATACGTTCCTCATGAAGGACGGCGCCCCCGTGTCCGACACGGAGCTTCTCTCTCGAATCGCGCGCTACCGCCGTATTTTCCGCACGACCAAGGGCGGTATCACTCTGTCCGGCGGCGAGGTCCTCATGCAGCCCCAGTTCGCCAAGCGCATCCTGATGGGCGCGAAGGAGATGGGCGTGCACACCTGCATCGATACCTCCGGTTTCCTGGGCGCAAACTGCGACGACGAAATGCTCGATGCGATCGACCTGGTCCTCTTGGATGTGAAGAGCGGCAACGAGGAGACGTACAAGAAAACAACGGGACGCGCGCTGGCGCCCACCATCGAGTTCGGTGATCGCATCGCTGCGCGCGGTGGCGCGACTCGTATCTGGATTCGATTCGTCCTCGTTCCTGGCCTGACCGATGATCCGGAGAACGTGCGTCAGGTTGGCGAGATTGTCTCGCGTTGGAAGGACGTCATTGATCGCATCGAGGTCCTGCCCTTCCACCAGCTGGGTAAGGACAAGTGGCACTCGCTGGGCCTGGAGTACCAGCTGGAGGACACGAAGGCTCCCACGCCCGAGGCCACGGAGGAAGTGCGCAACTACTTCCGGTCACTCGGTTTCGAGGTCCACTGACCCCCACCGACCCAAACGTGGCGGCCCCGGGAGGACGTGAGTGAGGCTCACTCCCCCGGGGTCCACGTATATCCGCTGCGTCCCCACCCGCGCTCGCGAATGACCTGCCCGGCTTCGTCCGCGTAGGGCTGCGCGAGGCGGTCGACGTAGAGGGTCCCGTGCAGATGGTCGTATTCGTGCTGGAAGATACGCGCCAGCCAGCCGCGGGCGGCGACCTCAATGGGCGCGCCCGACACGTCGAATCCGCGCAGGACGGTGCCGAGTGCGCGACGCAGCGGGTAGCCGTACCCGGGCACGGAGAGGCATCCCTCGGACTCGCAGGTGGCATCGGGGCGGGTGGGCAGGATTGCTCCCGCGCCCTCGTCATCCCAGACGAGGTCGAGAGTCGGGTTGACGACGACGCCGCTGAGCGCTGTGTTAAAGCCTCGGCGCGGCCCCTCGTCGAGCTGGAGGACGTCGCGGTAGCGGCTGTCGAACGCGCCGCCCCCGGCGTACCGCCACACGAAGATCTGAGATCCAACACCGACCTGCGGTGCCGCGAGGCCGACCCCGGGCGCGGCGTGCATCGTCTCGATCATGTCGGCGACGAGGTCGCTCAGTTCAGAATCAAAGGAGTCGACGGGATCGGCGACCCGATGCAGGACCGGATCGCCCGTGATGCAGATCGGCAGGATGCTCATTCTTCTTCTCCCGTGTGTCCGTGCGGAATAACACCGACGCCCGCCGCCTCAAGAGGACGTGGGGTCGTCGGATCAAGGGGTTTGATGACGCGGGCGGGGTTGCCCACCGCGATTGAGTTCTCGGGTATCGAGCGGGTGACGACGCCGCCCGCGCCGATGATCGAGTTCTCGCCGACGGTGACCCCCGGGCACACGACAACGGAGCCGCCGAGCCACACGTTGTCCTCCAGGGTAATCGGCGCGGAGGATTCCCATTTCGCCCGACGAGGCCCGGGCTCGCTCGGATGAATCGCCGTGTAGAGCGAGCAATTCGGGCCGATGAGGACGTCCTTGCCGATGCGCACCGGCGCGACGTCAAGGACGGTCAGGCCGTAGTTGACCCATGACCCGTCGCCAATGGATATGTTGACGCCGTAGTCGACGCGCAGGGGTGGTCTGATATCGACGCTCTCCCCCACCTCGCCGAGGACCTGGCTGAGCAGGTAGCGGGCGATGTCCGGGTCGGTGGGATGCGCCTGCTCGTAGAGGGCCAGGAGGCGAACCGCGCGCCTCGTGAGTGCCGAGAGTTCGTCGTCCGCGACGTAGTAGTCGCCGTCGCGCATGCGCTGCACCGGGGCGCGCTGGTCGTCGCGGAATCGGGGGTCGTCGAAGTTCGTTCCCGGGGAAATGGTCATGCGACCAGGGTAGTCGAGGCCCTCTCGAGGCGGGGGGCACGGCGCGCGTCCAGGTGGCCGAGGAGTGCGTGCAGCTGGGAGATGTCGGCAGCGGGGTCCTCGGGGTGCCACTGCACGCCGAGGACGGGTGCGTCGATCGTCTCAATGGCTTCGATGGTGCCGTCCGGGGCATAGGCGCTCACCTGCAGGCCCTGCGCGAGGCGATCCACGCGCTGGTGGTGCGCCGACGAGATAACCAGCTCGGAGTCGGTGAGGACGGGTGCCAGGGCGCGCTCAAGGTTTGTTCCCCCGCCGACGCGCACGCTGTGACGGATGAAGCGGTGGTCGGACAGGATCCGGTTGTTCGTGTGCGTGCCGTCCGCGCCCTCGATGTGCTGCTCAAGCGTGCCCCCCAGCGCCGTGTTGATGATCTGCATGCCGCGGCAAATCCCCAGGAGCGGCGTGCCCGTGCGCACGGCGTAGTCGACGAGGGCGATCTGCCCGCGGTCAGCGCGGTACCAGTGGCGTCCCTCGGCCTCGTAGCCCTGGGTGGCGCCGTACAGGCTGGGGTGGACGTCTTCGCCGCCCATGATGATGATGGCGTCCGCGTGCTGGGCGCGCAGAGCAGCGCCCTCGGCACCGTCTTCCTGCGCGTACTCGCGGATGACGTTCCAGGTAGGCAGCGCGGCCTGAAGAAGACGATCCCACAGGCGCATGCAGATGTTGTTGTATGCCTCGTCCCCCGGGCGTGCCGGCAGGACGTTGGAAATCAACAACGTCGGCTTCGTGTGGTTCGTCATGGTTACTATCTTTGCAGTCTCGCAGCCACCGTGCCGGGTGCGTTCACGGGGTGGCCAATTGTGACAGCGGGCGTCCACTCTCCGAACGGCTTGAGAATAGCGCTCCCACGCGAACGACGAGGCCGGGGCCGGTCCGCACGCGTGCGCCCCAGTGCCCCGGCCTCGTTCATCTGCGCTCAGTTCTCAGACACGAAGCGATCCACGCGGGCGAGCAGCTCGGCCTTCTCCTCCTCCGAGATCCACGCGATCTCGATGGAGTTGCGGGCGATGCGCTCCAGGTCGGCGCGGCTGCGGTCGAAGCGCTCGGCGAACGCCAGGTAGTTGTCGCCGATGTAGCCGCCGAAGTATGCGGGATCGTCGGAGTTGAGGCTGACCTTCACGCCGGCGGCAGTCAGCTCGATGATTTCCTTGCCCTTCATTTCCTCGGTGACGAAGGAATTGGACAGCGGGCACGAGGTCAGGCCGATGCCGTGGTCGCACGCGTAGGCGACCAGCTCGGGATCCTCGACGATGTTCGTGCCGTGGTCGAGGCGCTCGGCACCCAGCTCGGTGAGGGCCGCACGGATGTTATCGATCGAGCCGATCTGGTCGATGTCGCAGTGCATCGTCACGTGCAGGCCAGCCTCGCGGGCCAAGGCAAAGACGTCAGCAAACTTCGTGGGCGGGTTATCGCGCTCGTCGGAGTCCAGGCCCACGCCGATGAACATGTCCTTGTAGGGCAGGGCCACCTGGAGGGTCTCGAGGGCAGACTCGGCGCTCATATCGCGTAGGAAGCACAGGATCAGGTCGGCGGACAGGCCCGACTCGCGGGCCTCGACGACGGCGCGGTAGTAGCCGCGGATGACAGTCTCAATCGCGATACCGCGCGAGGTGTGGGCCTGCGGGTCGAAGAAGCACTCGGCGCGAACGACGCCGTTAGCGCGGGCACGCTCGAAATAGGCGGCTGCCAGGTCGTGGAAGTCATCCTCGTTCTGGAGGACATCCATGGCCGGGTAGTAGACGGCCAGGAAGGACGTGAGGTCATTGAACTGGTAGGTGGAGCGCACCTCCTCGACCGTTGACTGGCCGATGTCGACGCCGTTCTTGCGGGCGAGTGCCAGCTTCAGGTCGGGCTCGAGGGTACCTTCCAGGTGCAGGTGCAGCTCGGCCTTAGGCAGGCCGAACGCAAAGTCGCGGGTCACGTCAGTGCTCATGTGTCCTCCACAGATAACGGGGCGGGTATCGCGGAACAATTGTCCCACTCCACCCGCCCCGTGCTCAGGGAGGCCATATTGCGAACGGGGACGATGTCACGCCCCGCCCAGCGTGTCAGGCTCGACTCAGGCCAGCGCACCCATCGGGTCCCATGCAGGCAGGTGCTGCGGGTCCTCGGTGATGACCGCGCGCAGCTCGGCGGGCAGGTCGTCCACGTGCACAGCCACCTCAAACACGTTGGCGTCGAACCAGGCGGCATCCATCGTGAAGAAGCCCTTCTCACCGGGTTCCTCGCCCCAGGAGTTCTCCACGCGGAAGCGGCGGGCGTTGCCCTCATCGTCGATGTCGACACCCGTGAAGAGCATCGCGTGGTTCATCGCGGATTCGCCGGTGTTGACGCGCTGCTCCTTCGAGGTGGAGAAGTCCACGCCGAAGAGGTTGTCGAAGTCGTAGAGGCCGTCGACGAACAGGCCGGAGGCGCGGTCGGACTGCTGGCCGCAGTCGGCGCCGAACCAGACGGCGCGCCCCGAGGCCAGGATGGAGGCCGTGATCTCGCGGATCTGCTCGACGGGGGTGTTCACGTAGAGGATCGGGCGACCGCCCACGACATTGCCCATGTGGTCGACCGTCAGGGTGTGGCCCTTGGGGTGCTCGGCGCGCGGGTCATCGACGAGGCACACGTACTGCGTGAGGTCCACGTCCACATAGCGGGCGTAGAACTCGCGCGGGGTGAGAACGCCGTCGCGGTGGAACTCGTTCTTGTCGTCGCGCCATTCCCACTCGAAGGAGGCCGGGGGTTCGCCCAGGCAGATGACGAGGATGCGCCACACGTCGGCCAGCGCGGCCTCCTTGACCTCGAGGATCTCCTCCTCGGAGGCACCGGCCTCGACGAGAGAGCGCAGCTCGAGAGCGGTGCGGCGCAGGACGACCTTGAGGCGGTTGTTCATGGGGGCGGTGTGGCCGGAGGACTCGGTCTCGGGCATCGCGACCTTGGGGACGAGGCCGTGCTTGAGGTACAGGGACACCGCCATGTCCCACTGGCCACCGTCGGACAGGACGTCGCCGAGCAGGAACTGCAGGAGTCGGCCGTCGAGTTCCTCGGTCTTCGCCGTGGCGATGACGTCGGTGAGGAAGAAGTTAGCGCGCTCGAACTTGTCCCAGAACAGCACGTAGTTCTGCGAGAACTCGAAGTCCTTGAGGCCCAGGCGGGTGCGCGTGGTCGAGCGCAGGAGGTTCAGGGAGGAGAAGAGCCAGCAGCGGCCGGACTTCTTCTGCGACGTCACCTTCCAGTCGTCCACCTTGTGGGAGACGACCGTGGGGGTGGCGACCACCTTGGCGCGGTCGAAGGCGACGGGCTCCACACCGGCGTGGGAGACGGCGTTGCGGGCGACTGCGCGGGCGGAGTCTGAGGATGCGTGCAGGGATGCGACAAATCCATCGGTGATCTCGTGTGCCATGGGCCGAGGCGTTCCTTTCAATCGAGAGTCATTCTCTATAAGGATACGCTTTTCGTAGTGACGCAGACGACTCAACTCCGTTTAGAATGAGTGTTATTCATGTTCAGTGAATGCGAAGGAGCATCAATGTTGGACCGGAGTGCATCGGGGCGCGAGATCGTTTTACAGGCCTGGGACTACGAGGCGCGGATAGTCACCGTCGGAGCCGGTCTGGCTGGCCTGCGCTACCGCGGGCACGAGCTGATTGTCTCCCACGCCGTGCACGAGTGCCCCCCGGGATACCAGGGCAAGGTGCTCATGCCGTGGCCGAATCGCGTCGCAGGTGGCTCCTACTCGTGGGAGGGAAGCTCCTACGACCTTCCCGTCGACGAGCCCACTTTCGGGACTGCGCTCCACGGTTTCGTGGCCTTCCAGGAGTGGGAGATCGCCGAGGTCGACACCTCCTCGGTCCTCCTGCGCACCCTCATCGCGGCGCGCTATTCCTATCCGTGGACGCTTCTTGCATCGACGCGCTACAGCCTGGATGCGGACGCGGGCCTGACCATCGAGCTGTCCGCGACGAACATCGGCGAGGGCACCGCCCCCTACGGCGTCGGCTTCCACCCCTACCTGGCCATCGACGATACGCGGGCGGACGATCTGGAGCTGGTGAACCCCGCATCGATCATCTACGAGGCCGACGCCTCCATGATCCCGGTCGCCGCCCACGACGTGGCGGACTTCGGCTTGGACTTCCGCTCCCCCGCTGCCGTCGGCACCTCCCAGCTGGACCACGCCTTCGCGGGCCTGCCCGAGGGTACGTGGACCGTGACGCTGCGCGACCCCGCTGTGGGCGTGGGCGTGTCCCTGTCGTCTGACGCGCGCTGGCTGCAGGTCTACTCGGCGGATTACATCGGCCGTGTGGGCGTGGCCGTCGAGCCGATGAGCTGCCCGCCGAACGCCTTCAACTCAGGCACTGACGTGGTCGCGCTGGGCACGGGACAGACCCACACGCTCAGCGCGCGGATCGCCGGCTTCGAGCGCTGACGGGTCCTAGTATTTCCCAGCGGCGGCGCGGATCAGCGTCAGAGCAACCGCGCCGGCCGTGGAGGAACGCAGGACGTTGTCTCCCAGCCCGATCGTGCGGGCACCCGCGTCCAGCAGCTGCGCGGTTTCCTCGGGTCCGATGCCACCCTCGGGACCCACGATGAGCGCGATCCGCGCGGGCAGGGCATCCTCCTCACTGGACTCCTGGATGCGAGCGAGAGCGGCTCCGAGCGACTCCGTCGCCTCCTCGTGGCAGACGAAGGCCACCCCGGCCTCGTCCGTCACAGAGGCGACCCAGGAGGCGAGCTCGCGGCTGTCCTTGACGTCCTCAACGACCGGGACGTAGGCGCGACGGGACTGCTTGGCGGCCGCGCGGGCCACGCCCTCCCACTTCGCGCGCCCCTTCTCGGCCTTCGGGCCCTTCCACTGGACGATGGCACGCTGGGAGGCCCACGGGATCACCCTGTCGATGCCGATCTCCGTGCAGATTTCGACGGCGGCCTCGTCGCGTCCACCCTTGGCGAGAGCTTGGACGAGGACGACCTCAGGGCTCGGGGCGTCCTCCTGCGCAAGCTCGCGCACGATCAGGGACAGCGTGGACTTGTCGCTCCCGCTCACCTCGCAGGTCGCGCACAAGCCGAGCCCGTCAACGACGTCGACCCACTCCCCCGCGCCGATGCGGCGCACCGAGGCTGCGTGACGTCCTTCGGCTCCCCCGAGGGTCGCGCTGTCCCCCACGGACAGTGACTCAAGGGCCGGGGTCAGGTCCGAGCCGAGGAAAACGGGCAGCGTCACAGTGCATCACCCCATGAAGGTGTCGCGGAGCTTGTCAAAGAACGAGGACTGCTGGCGGTGAGGCTCCACGCGCACCTCGCCGCGCACCTTCGCCAGCTCCTCGAGCAGCTCGCGAGACTTGTCGTCGAGCTTCTTGGGGATCTGAACGTCCACGTGCACATGCATCGAGCCGCGGCCCGAGCGCTGCAGGTGGCCGACGCCCAGACCCTCCAGGACGATGTCATCGTTGGGCTGGGTGCCGGGGTTGATCGTCACGGTCTTCTTACCGTCGAGAGTATCCAGCTCGAACTCGGTGCCCAGCGCCGCCGTGGTCATCGGGATCGTGATCCACGTGTGCAGGTCGTCGCCTCGGCGATCGAAGACCGGGTGCTTCTTCTCGCGGATCAACAGGTAGAGGTCGCCGTTGGGGCCGCCGCCTTGGCCGACCTCGGCCTCGCCGCTCACGCGGATCTGCGTGCCCTCGCTGGCACCCGCGGGGATGTTGACGTTGAGAGTGCGGCGCGTGCGCACGCGTCCCGCTCCCGAGCACTCGGCGCACGGGGTCTCAATGATGTTGCCGTATCCCTGGCACGTCGGACAGGGAGCCTGCGTCTGCATACGACCGAAGAGCGAGTTCTGGATCTGAGTCACGAAACCCGAGCCGTGGCAGGTCGTGCACTGCGTGGGCGAGGCCCCCGGCTGACACATCGAGCCGTGACAGGCATCGCACAGAACGTAGGTATCGAAGGACACTTCCTTGGCCGCGCCGAAAGCGGCGTCCTCCAGGGTGATGTCAACGACGACCTGGCGATCCTTGCCCCGACGCACGCGCGAGGCCGGACCCGACGCCGACGCGCCAAAGCCGCCGCTAAACATGGCTTCGAAAATGTCGGAAAAACCGCCGAACCCGGCGCCCGCTCCGGCTCCGCCACCGCGCAGCGCATCCGGACCACCAATGTCGTACATCTGGCGCTTCTCGGGGTCCGACAACGTCTCGTACGCGACGGACAGTTCCTTGAAGGCTTCCTCCGAGTCTGCGCCCGCGTAGTCGGGGTGCAGCTTTCGGGCGAGCTTACGGTAGGCCTTCTTAATCTCGTCCTGGTTAGCGTCACGGGCGACGCCGAGGACCTCGTAGTAGTCTCTCACGCTTGCTCTTTCTTCTCGTGGGGTCGTTCGTTCATCGTCATCGTGCTCGGCACGCAGCCGAGTTAGCTGTGGGTTTCCTGGGCAAGGTAGCGCGACAGGTAGGCGGCCACGGCTCGCACCGAGCTCATGGTGTGCGCGTAGTCCATTCTCATGGGACCAACGATGCCCAGGTGAGCACGTCCGCCCTGTTCGTCGGCGCCCGCCCGATAGGTTCCGGTGACGACGGCTGCCTCCGCTAGGCCGTCGTGGGGGTTTTCCGCACCGATACTGACGTGCACGTCATCACCCGGGTCGACCTCGGCAAAGAGCCTCATGAGCACGACCTGTTCTTCGAGCGCGTCCAGGACCGGCGCGATGTCGTGGAAGTCGAGCGCTCCCCGCGCCAGGTTCGCGGCGCCCGCGACGACGATCTTCGACTCGCTTGGACCGCTGAGGACGTCGGTGAGGGCAGCGCCGATCGCGGCGACGGTCCCGACGAGGTCGGGGCGGGCCGAGGCAGCCGCAGCGTCGACGCATGCCTGCACGGTCGCAGACGTGGCACCATCGCAGTGGCACCGCAGGTGCTCGCGGGCCTCGTGTAACTGTCCATCGTCGAGAGGCGCGTTCAGGCTCAAGGTGCGTTCCCCGACCTCGCCGTCGGCGGTAATGACGACGATGAGGACACGACCGGGCGCCAGATCAATGGCCTCAAAGTGTTTGAGGACGCGCGCACGCGCGCCCGGGTACTGAACGAGGGCCACCTGATGCGTGACCTGTGCGAGGAGGCGGACCGAGCGCTCCACGACATCGTCGATGTCGACCGATTCGGATAGGAACGTTTCGAGGGCTTGGCGCTCGGGGCCGCTCATGGGCTTAAGTTCGGCGAGCCGGTCGACGAACACTCGGTATCCCCGGTCGGTCGGCACACGACCGGCGGAGGTGTGAGGCTGGTAGATGAGCCCGGCTTCCTCGAGGACGGCCATGTCGTTGCGGATCGTCGCCGAGGACACGCCCAGGCCCCCGGCGGCGATCGCCTTGGAGCCGACGGGTTCACGGGTGGCCACGTACTGGGTGACGATGGCACGCAGGACGTCAAGGCGGCGGTCCTGTGCACTCGTGCGTGTCATGCCGTCTCCCTCCCTGCTTGGCACTCATGCTTCCTGAGTGCCAATGCTACTCCCGGTCCTTCGCGGGAGGCGAGCGTAGTGTGCAACGACTCGTGCGCCCTGCGCGAACCTCCACAAGGCAGACTCATCGGCGCATCGCAGGGGATCCTCACTGCGCCCAGGGAACCGTCACGAAGTCGATGAGTTCCTCCACCCTGCCCAGCAGCGCGGGCTCGAGGTCACGATAGGTGCGCACGGTCGACAGGATTCGCTTCCACCCCATCGCAATGTCACGCTGGTCGGCGTGCGGCCAGCCGAGGGCGTCAAGCGTCCCATGCTTGATATCGGTACCGCGCGGAATATCCGGCCAACGCTCAAGGCCCACACGGGCCGGCTTGACGGCCTGCCAAATGTCGACGAAAGGATGACCGAGGACGAGAACCGCGCCCGGCCAGCGGGCTGACATGGCCTCGGCAATGCGAGACTCCTTCGACCCGGGAACCATGTGATCGACCAGAACACCCGCGCGCGCCGTATCCGTCGGCCCAAAAATGTCCAGGACCGCCTCGAGATTGTCGACGCCTTCGAGGAGCTGCACAGCGATGCCCGCCTCGGCTAGGTCCTCGCCCCACACGTGCTGCACGAGTTCGGCGTCATGACGACCCTCCACCCAGATGCGCGAGCGCTTGGCAACCTTGGGGCCACTCGACGCGGGCGCGAACGAACCGGAGTTCGTGATGCGACGTCCCGACGCACTGACCTGGGGGCCGGACGAGGCCCGGGCAGGGGCCGGACGCGGCGGCAGCGCCTCAATGGGACGACCCTCCAGCCAAAAACCGGGGCCGAGGGGGAAGGACCGACGTACTCCTCGCCGATCCTCCAGCTCCACGAGGTGAACACCGCCAGACTTTTCCACGCGCGTCACGGCACCGACCCAACCGGAGGCGACATCCTCCAGCACCATGCCGATCTCGACATGGACTGCCTGAGAGCGCGGACGCCTCGCCCCCGGCCCGTCGCGATGCGGGTCATGGGCGAAGATGTTGCGACCGTAGGGATCTGAGCTATTCACCCGGCTTACTCTAGCGGCACAACCGCTCAGTGCAGGCTCACGGCGTGAATGAGCATCGACACGAGGGCGGCCAGAATCCACGAGGACACTGAGCCGATGAGGAATTCCTCAGCCTTCTCCCCGGTCGAATCCTGCGAGATTTCAGGAAAACGGATGACGCCCTTGGCGGCAACGACTGCCGCAATCGCGACCTCCGCGCCCGCACCGGCGAGAACGATGATCAGCAGACGCTCAAGCGGACCGATCCAGCGGCCACCACGCAGTGCCGTCACTTCGCCCTCATCCTCTGTGCGACCGGCGACGATGGGCAACGCACCCGAGATAAGAGGAGGCTCGACGGCGTCCGATTCCTCGTGGGCTTCGTCGCCATCCTCCGACACCGACGCAGGCATCGCCGGCAGGACGGGTGCGTTAATCCACCCGGGGACAGGCTCAGAAGCACGACCGCGCGCACACTGCAGGATCGCGGTAATCAGATGATTGACCGGACCCGTGACGAGGAAGAGAACGGCAATAATGAGGTCGATCGAACGTCCCGAGCGCAGCGACAGCATCGGAAACTCGGTCGGTTCCGCACTCAGGAGCGCGACAAAGCCGATGGAGGCCAACGCCCAACGACCAAGCACCCCGCGCGCAGATGGATCGACGAGATCCCATGCAAACCACACGATCGCGAGCGTCGCGCCGAGCGCATTCGCCAGCGCACTGACGCCGAGGACGAACCACGCGTAGCAGATCACCGCGAGGAGCAGCGTCAGAAAGAGCGACAGGCGCCGCGACCAGCGTCGCGGGTCTGACGTGAGGAGGACGGTCAGCTCCGAGGCAGCGATGCCCAGGAGAAGGACTTCATGCACGTGCGGCCTCCGCAATGATGAGTGACGACTGGATCAACCCCACCCCCGTGCCCCGGGCGAAGTCAGAAATGGCCTGCTGCGAGAGCTTCTCAGCCCGAGCGATCTCCACCTGGGTCTTACCGAGAAGCAGCGCAGCGGTGATGCGGCGATGACGCGCGGAGAGCTTCAAGATCGCATGGTCGCGCAGGCTCAGCAGCGCATTGATGCAGGTCTGGCAATGGCTCGGGAAGGACGACTCGACAGAGGCGTGTGCAATGAACCATGTGCGGATGAACGGATTCGATGAGTCCTGCACGTCATGCGCACGGTTGATCGCAGCGCGGGCCGCCCACCAAGCTGAGCCATCCTGAAGTTGCGCCGACTCCGTACCACGCAACCGCGCCGGAGCCTGACGATGAACACCTGAGGAGAACTCCTCAATTCGTCCCGCACCAATTCCGAAGCGAAGCTGAAGCTGTGGGGGAAGCAGAAGCTGCGCGCGCAACGTCAGGAGAAGAGCATCCTCCAGCGTGTACGCCGCAGCCTGGAATTCGTCACCGACCGTCGGGTAAGGTGCCTGCAGTAGCGCGAGCCCCTCACTCGCATCCCCAAGAGCAGCCTCATAGATTCTCTGAGCCTCTGCACGATTGGTCAGCGTACGAGAGCCCACGATGTCAGCAATGACGGCGTAACGAAGAGTCACAGTACCACACTTTTCCTTGTATACGGCTCTTCACAAGCCCCCTCATGGAGGAACCCTGCAAATTACTCGGCTTCACATGACACATCTAGGCAAACATATTTCAACCATGATGTCAACAGTATTGCGACGTAATGCTAGCTTGTCACATTGCGCATGCGAACCGAGTGTCAAACAGTAAATAACCATCTCCGCATTCACACTTGTACTACGGGAAGTACAAGCTCTATCGCGGCACATGGGGTTGCGCAACAATGTTTACCACCAGACGCATATTCCGCCACATAGGCAGCACACGACCGTTAGTACCCCATAATTTCGCGGGTCACGTAGTCCGCGAGGAGACGACCGCGCAGCGTGAGGACAACGCGCCCGGATAGAGCGCAAGCCCCATCGATCAGCCCATCCGCAATGAGCGTGGCGATACGCCCATCGGAGGAGCCACGCGTTCCATCGGGCAGTGACAGACCCGGCAGCCCCACAATCTCAACGCCTTCGGACGTACGCACGCCCAGCATGACGCGCTCCAGCTCGCGCGCATCCGAGTCGAGAACCTCGCCAGCGTAAGCGGGAGACTGTCCAGCATTCAGACGCCCCGCGTAGGCTCCCGGGTTCTTCACGTTCCACCAGCGCATACGCCCCACATGCGAATGCGCTCCCGGCCCGAAGCCCCACCAATCCCAGTCCCGCCAGTAGGCCAGGTTATGGGAGGAGGCGTGCCCATAGAAGGTCGATGGACGTCCCGAGGCGCGGTCCTCCTCGGTGACGCGCGCAAAGTTCGAAATCTCGTACCACGCGTATCCCGCCTCGCCCAGGAGGGCATCGGCGAGCTCGTACTTGGCAGCCTCGTCATCCGGATCGGGGGTCGGCAGCTCGCCCCTGGCCACCTGCGCCCCCATCTTGGTCCCCTCCTCGACGACGAGGGCATAGGCGCTGATGTGGTCGGTCTCGTATGACAGAGCTGCACGCAGGGACGTCTCCCAATCAGCGAGGCTCTCCCCCGGCGTTCCGTAGATTAGATCCACCGACGTCGACAGGCCAGCCTCCTTCGCCCACTCAACGACGAGGGGCACACGCTCGGGAGTATGCGTGCGATCCAGGGTCGCAAGAATCTCGGGCACGGCAGACTGCATACCGAACGACACTCGCGTAAACCCAGCCTGTGCCAGTCGCGCAAGGCCATCCCGCGTCACCGTATCGGGGTTAGCCTCGAGGGTCACCTCCGCACCCGGTGCAATACCGATGCGTTCACGCAGGCCTACGAGGATCTCGGTCAACTCATCAACATCCAACATCGTCGGAGTACCGCCACCGAAAAACACCGTCCGCGCCTGGCGCGTGGGGAGCCCAGCCTCGGACATGACCCGAGACGCCAGAGCGGCTTCGGCGAGAACAGAGGGCGCGTAGTCCCCCACCTGCGCGCCCGGGCCGAAACCGACCGTGTACGTGTTGAAATCGCAGTATCCGCAGCGCACGCGACAGAAAGGGACGTGCACGTACAGGGAGAGGGGACGACCGCGATCCGCCTCGACGAGGCCGGGGTCAAGTGATCCGTCGGTCGACCAGCGCTCACCCTCGGGCTGGGCGGGGCTCACCGGCGCACTCCGCGTCTCACGACGTCAGCCACGGGGACGACGAATGCCGACGATGTCATGGGCGTGGCGGCCAGCATCGATGCCTCGGGTCTCAAAGTGCGTGACGACGCGTCCTGAGAAACGCGGGGCGAATCCCCCACGCTCAGGCTGCGGATCCTGCGGGTCCGGACGTTCCCCGGCGTGCGGGTTGTCAAAGAATTCGCAGGCTTCGACCACGTCTCGCATCTGCCAGGCGTAGTCGTCCCAGTCGGTGGCCAGACGCCACGCTCCCCCGTCGCGCAGCAGGCGCGCGACCTCGAGAGCAAACGAATCGGACACCAGGCGACGCTTACGGTGCCGGGCCTTGCGCCACGGATCGGGGAAGAACGTCCAGACCTCATCCAGACACGCGTCCCCGAGCATGATCGGAAGCGCCTGGGCTGCGTCGGCCTCGATGACGCGGATGTTGTCCACCCCTGCGTCGACGGCCTTCGAAACGAGCTTCGCGATGCCCGGAACCCACACCTCAAGGGCCAGGAAGTCGCGCTCAGGATGAGCGGCCGCAGCCGCGACGATCTGTTCGCCCGTGCCCGAGCCGATTTCGAGCGTCACGGGAGCGCGGCGTCCGAATAGCTCAGCCAGATCGAGCGTGAAATCCTGCGCGACCGTCGTGTAGCCAACGCCGCGACGCGGCTCAACCACATAGCGGTGCGCGTGCGCCTCCCATGTGCGCGCAAGGTTCGCGGGTAGTTCGCGCGTGCGCCGCGTGAAAGACTTCGTACGGCTCATGAAGACCGTGCCCTCGGGAGCCTCACCCGGACGACGACCCCCGGCCTCGTTCATCCGATCTTCGCTCACTTTTTGCCCGTCGGAACGTCGGAGGTCAGCGCAGCGATGAAGGCTTCCTGCGGCACGTCAACGCGGCCGATGGACTTCATGCGCTTCTTGCCTTCCTTCTGCTTCTCGAGCAGCTTGCGCTTACGGCTAATGTCGCCGCCATAGCACTTGGCGAGCATGTCCTTACGCAGCGCCTTGATCGTCTCTCGGGCGATCACGCGCGCACCCACCGCCGCCTGGACCGGGATCTCGAACTGCTGGCGAGGAATCAGTTCCTTGAGGCGCTTCGTCATGCGCTGACCGTAGTTGTAAGCCGCGTCGCGGTGCACGATCGCACTGAACGCGTCCACACGATCACCGTTGAGCAGGATGTCAACCTTGACGAGGTCGGCACTCTGCTCGCCGCTCTCCTGGTAATCCAGGGAGGCGTAGCCGCGCGTGCGGGACTTGAGCTGATCGAAAAAGTCGAAGACGATCTCGGCCAGGGGCAGCTGGTAGTGCAGCTCCACGCGATCCTCGCTCAGGTAGTCCATGCCCCGCATCGAGCCGCGACGCTCCTGGCACAGCTCCATGATGGTGCCCGTAAACTCGGTGGGCGTCAGAATCGTCGCATTGACGACAGGCTCGCGCACCTCGGAGATCTTGCCTTCGGGGAACTCGCTCGGGTTGTCGACGCGCACCTCGGTGCCGTCCTCAGTAATGACGCGATACACGACGTTTGGGGCCGTCGCGATGAGGTCGAGGTTGAACTCGCGCTCCAGACGCTCGCGGATGATCTCGAGATGGAGTAGTCCCAAGAAGCCACAGCGGAAGCCAAACCCGAGGGCCGCGGAGGACTCCGGCTCAAAGGTCAGCGCTGCGTCGTTGAGCTGAAGGCGCTCGAGGGCGTCGCGCAGGTCCGGGAAGTCAGAGCCGTCGACCGGGTAGATGCCGGAGAACACCATGGGGTTGGGGTCGCGATAGCCCTCGAGTGCCTCGGTCGCGCCTCGTACCTGGCTCGTCACCGTGTCACCGACACGGGACTGGCGCACGTCCTTCACGCCCGTAATCAGGTAACCCACCTCGCCAGCGCCGATGCCCTCTTCGGGCTTCGGCTCCGGCGAAATCACTCCCAACTCGAGGAGCTCGTGGGTGGCACCCGTGGACATCATGCGCACGCGCTGGCGGGTGGAGAGCACGCCGTCAACGACACGCACGTAGGTGACGACGCCGCGGTACGTGTCGTACACGGAATCAAAAATCATCGCGCGCGTGGGCGCCTCGGGGTCGCCCTCGGGGGCAGGGACAGCCTCGACGATGCGGTCGAGCAGCTCCTCGACGCCCTCGCCGGTCTTGCCGGAGACCTTGAGGACCTCGTCCTCGTCGCAGCCGATCAGCTGGGCAACCTCGTGGGCGTACTTCTCGGGCTGAGCACCCGGCAGGTCGATCTTGTTCAGGACCGGGATGATCGCGAGATCATTCTCGAGGGCCAGGTACAGGTTCGCGAGCGTCTGTGCCTCGATGCCCTGCGCCGCATCGATAAGGAGGACCGCACCCTCACACGCCGCGAGAGAACGGGAAACCTCGTACGTGAAGTCCACGTGCCCAGGCGTATCGATCATGTTGAGCGCGTAGGGGGTTCCCTCATACGCCCACGGCATGCGCACGGCCTGGCTCTTGATCGTAATGCCACGCTCGCGCTCAATGTCCATGCGATCGAGGTACTGGTCGCGCATCTCGCGGGCCTCAACGACGCCGGTCAGCTGGAGCATGCGGTCCGCGAGCGTCGACTTCCCATGATCGATATGGGCGATGATGCAGAAGTTACGGATCTGCCCCTGCGGGGTGTGGGCCGGGCGAATCTGCGCCTGCTGCGCGGGCGTGGGGATGGGCACGTGAACCTCCGTGAAGTCGTTAACCTCCTTATCGTCCCATTGTCGCAGGCGTTTGTGCCAGTTCAGGCGCGGGAAGTCGCGCACAGTGACCACGGCTCACAGCCCTGACGCGCCTCCCATCTCCCCCTGAGCAACGATGGAGATCGCCTCCGTGAAATCGCAGTCTTCCCAGTCATCGGGGTGATCGTCGCGGAGTTTGCGCGCAATAACCTCGGCACGTGTCTCGTCCCCGCGCATCGTGGCCAAGGTGAGCAAAATGGTGCGGATACGCGCCGTGAGCGGATCCCGATCCCCCAGATATCGGCGGCAGTCTTCTGCCAGGACCGTCCACAGATCCTCGCCGGCATCCCGATCACCTCCCATCCAGGCATTGCGAGCGATCTCGTTGCGCAGGCGCAACACCCGCCAGTCACTGCGTTCAACCACCGTCAGCAGCGCGTCCATGTTGCGCTCGTAGAGCGCGATCGCCTCGTCGTAGTGTCGATCGGCTGAAAGAACCTCAGCGAGGTTGTCGCGTACCGTCAGCAGCGTCATGTCGGCCTCGTCGCGAGTTTCTTCCATGTCCGCGAGGAGCTCACGATAGACGCGGGCCGCCCTGTTCCACTTGCCCGTGTTCTTCCACGGCATCGCCGAGTTATTGCGAATCGCGAACGCAATCTGAGGGTCGAGGCCTCGGCAGGCCTTCACATCAGCGACGAGCGCCCCGAAGCGGCGGGCCGCCATATCGTTGAACCCCAGAACCGACAGCCAGTAGGCTTCCGAGTTCCTCAGCATGAGGACAAGGGGATGGTCACGCTCCAGAACCCTCGCTCCGAGCCGCGCGGCATCACCCGCCACGCGTCGGCACCGGTCGTAGGATCCCCGCGCGCTATGCCAGTCGACACAGAGTTTGGCCGCTTCGAGACGCAGCTCGATCGCAACCTCCTCGTCCTGGTACACCCCCGTCGCACATTCAAGGGCTCGCTCCAACGCGCCGCCAGCGGCGCTGCTCAATGCATCAGCCAGGCACGCGCGCGCCCGGGCGTCGGGTGAGCCAGGGGTGGAGGAGGCCAGGCCGAAAGCATCGAGGGATACGATCGGACCGTGAATCGTTGCAGTGGACATCGTCGTCACCTTTCATCGTTGAGGGTTCATCTGCGAACACATCCAGAATGAAACAGACAACCGCGCACTGTCACGCAGAGAAACGACCCCTGTGGATAACCTGGCCGCGCGCAGAACCCCTGTGGATAAAATCGGGCGAATCCTCCCCTGCCGTATGCTGGTCCCATGAATTCATTCGTCAGGGGCCTGTTCAACTTCCTCATCAGCGTCATCTCCGGCACCGCCGAGGAATCACAGTCGAACACCACCAAGCCATCGCAGCACCAGTCGAACAACAAGACGACAGCCAAGCCGCGCTCGTCCTCACCATCCAACGCGCACTCCGGCTCCGCCCACCGCTACGAGGACCCGGCGACCTCGAATCGCCCCCAGACGTCCATCCGCGAAGCGAGCATCGCCGACGCGCTCGCCAATGCCTCGTACACGCCCGTCATGGATGGGGACGCCGACCCCGGTGAAGTCGTGTGGACCTGGGTCCCCTATCAGGAGGACGCCTCCGTCGGTAAGGACCGACCAGCCGTCGTCATCGGCGCGCAGGGCGAGGGCGTATATATCCTGCAGCTGACGAGTAAGGACCACACACGCGATGCCGCCCAGGAGGCGGCCGCCGGACGCTACTGGTTCAACATCGGCTCAGGCGAATGGGATTCAAAGGGCCGCCCCTCCGAGGTGCGTCTCGACCGCGCTCTGTGGGTGAAGGCCACCGATGTGCGGCGCGAGGGCTCCATCCTGCCCAAGTCGACCTGGCAGCTCATCGTCGACGCACTCGAGGAGCACTACCGCACGCACGGAGAATAACCCCGCGACACGTGACCGACCTTACGAGGCCGGACAAGCACCAGGAATATGACGAGAAGGCCCCTCCCTGGTATGATCGGTCGTTGGACTCCCGGCCTGGTCGGGCAGGGGGTCTGGTTAGGACCGTTTGCGGGTGTCCCCACGCCTAAGTCCCGGTCTTGACACAGCCCTCACCGACCCTGTCAGACATACATCAAGGAGAAATCCGACTGTGGCAAACATTAAGTCCCAGAAGAAGCGCATCCTCACCAACGAGAAGCGCCGCGTTCGTAACCAGTCCGTGAAGTCCGAGCTGAAGACCCTGGTCCGTCACACGCGCGAGGCCGTTGAGGCCGGCGACAAGGACAAGGCTATCGCCGCTCTGCGCATCGCTTCGCGCAAGCTGGACGTCGCCGTCTCCAAGGGCGTCATCCACAAGAACCAGGCCGCGAATCGCAAGTCCAAGCTTGCTCGTCGCGTCGCCTCGATCGCTGACTGATCAAACGCACGTTTGACATGAAGCGGGTCGCCCACTGGGCGACCCGCTTTCGTATACCCACTCCCCCGTGCTTGTGCGGGGCGAGGCATGCCCCCGATCGTGTCCGCACTCCGGCACGTCACGCGCATAGCTGAGCCCCGACCTCGTCGAAACGAGGCCGGGGCATCGCGGCAATCCACCAGCGCTTACTCGAGCTCGAATGCGCCCGTGTACAGCTGGTAGTACACGCCCTTCTGCGCGATCAGGTCGTCGTGGCTGCCGCGCTCGATGATGCGACCGTGGTCGAGGACCATGATCGCGTCCGAGTTACGAACCGTCGACAGGCGGTGGGCGATCACGAAGACCGTGCGCCCCTCCATGAGGTTATCCATGCCCTGCTGCACGTGGGCCTCGGTGCGCGTATCAATCGAGGAGGTTGCCTCATCCAGGATCATCGCCGGAGGATCAGCCACGGCGGCACGCGCGATCGACAGGAGCTGGGCCTGGCCCTGCGAGAGATTCGAGCCGTTGCCCGTCAGCATCGTGTCGTAGCCCTCGGGCAGACGACGGATGAAGGAATCCGCATTGGCCAGCTTCGCGGCGGCAATGCATTCCTCGTCCGTGGCGTCCAGGCGGCCGTAGCGGATGTTCTCCATGACCGTGCCCGTGAACAGCTTGACGTCCTGCAGGACCACGCCGAGCGAGCGGCGCAGGTCCGGCTTGTGGATCTTGTTGATGTTGATGCCGTCGTAGCGGATCTTGCCATCATCGATGTCGTAGAAGCGGTTGATCAGGTTGGTGATCGTGGTCTTGCCGGCACCCGTGGCACCCACGAAGGCGATCTTCTGGCCGGGCTTGGCCCACAGGGAGATGTCGTGCAGGATCTGCTTCTCGCCGTCGTAGGAGAAGTCGACGTCCTCCATGACCAGCTCGCCGCGCAAACGCGTGTAGGTGACGGAGCCGTCGGCCTGGTGGGGGTGACGCCACGCCCAGATTCCCGTGCGTTCCTCGGTCGGCTCGAGCGAGCCATCGGGCAGCTCGCGCGCACGCACGAGGGTCACGTAACCCTCGTCCTCCTCGGGCTTCTGGTCGATGAGCGCAAACACGCGGCCTGCACCCGCCATACCGAGGGCGATCATGGGGACCTGCATGGACATCTGGCCGATCGTCTGCGAGAAGTTACGGACCATACCCAGGAAGGAGACAACCACGCCGACCGTGATGACGTCAACGCCGACAAGGTGGATGTTCGGTGTCTGCTCCAGGATCATGACGCCACCGACGATGGCGATGACGACGTACATGATGTTGCCGATGTTGCCCAGGGCAGGCATCAGCACGTTGCCGTAGATGTTCGCCTTCTGCGAGGACTCGAAGAGCTTCTGGTTGAACTCCACGAATTCATCCTTGGCATCCTGCTCGTGATTGAAGACCTGGACGACCTTCTGGCCGTCCATCATCTCTTCGATGAAGCCTTCTTCGTCAGCGAGAGCCGCCTGCTGCGCCTTCATGAAGCGGCCCGACAGGCCTCCAAGCTTGCCGGTCAGGAAGGCCATGAGCGCACCCACGAGGAGCACAACGAGGAACAGCCACACGGAGTAGTAGAGCATCGTGCCAACCAGCACGATGATGGTCAGGCCCGACTGGATGAGCGTCGGGATCGACTGGCCGATCAGCTGGCGGATCGCGTCCGTATCGTTCGTGTAGGTCGACATGATCGCGCCGTGCGGGTGCGTGTCGAAGAATCGCAGGGGCAGGCGCTCCATCGAGTCGAACATGTCGTCACGCATATGCTTGAGTGTCCCCTGCGTCACGATCGCCATGGCACGCGTGTAGATGAAGCTGCCAATAACGCCGGCACCGAAGATGACAGCCATCGTGACGACGAGGCGTACCAGGGTTCCTCGCACCGCATCGAAGCCGCTCTCCAGGCCCGGGGTCACGACGTTGTCGACGATCTGCTGCATGAAGATTGAGCCGACGGCCGAGGCCACGGATGCGAGGATGATGCACACAATCGTCAGGCAGATGCGAACCGGATAGTGCCGGAAGACGTAGGCCATGAGACGGCCGAAGGGACGCTCAATACCCTCGAGCTTGTCAGCGTCGTCGATTCGGGAGTTGCGCGTGCGTGCCATGTCAGGCCACCTCGCTTTCGCTCGCGGCGTTCTGGGAATCGTAGATCTCTCGGTACTCGCCGCCCGCTGCCATCAGCTCCTCGTGAGTCCCACGTTCCGTGATACGACCGTCGTCCAGGACGATGATCTGATCGGCATGGCTCACCGACGAGAGGCGCTGGGCGATGATGATCGTCGTCGTGCCCGGGATCTCGGTCTCAAAAGCATTGCGAATCAGCGAGTCGGTCTTCGTATCCACCGCGGAGGTCGAGTCGTCCAGGATGAGGATTTTGGGATTCTTCAGCAGTGCACGGGCGATACACAGGCGCTGCTTCTGGCCACCCGACACGTTGCTGCCGCCTCGGGAGATCACGTAGTCGTAGCCCCCGGGCAGCTGCTGGATGAACTCGTCGGCCTGCGCGAGCTTGCACGCATGCTCGATCTGTTCGTCGGTGGCCTCGGGGTTACCCCAGCGCATGTTGTCTTTAATCGTGCCGGAGAACAGAACGTTCTTCTGCAGGACGACGGCGACCGCGTCACGCAGGGCGCTCAGATCGTAGTCGCGCACGTCGCGACCGCCGACCTTCACGGATCCCTCGGAGACCTCGTAAAGGCGACAGATCAGCTGGATCAGCGAGGTCTTGGAGGAGCCCGTGCCGCCCACGACGCCGAGCGTCGATCCGGATTCGATGCGCAGATTGATGTCAGACAGGGCGTTCTCTTCGGCGCTCGCCGAATACTTGAAGGACACGTCCTCGAAGACGACGGAACCATCCGCAACGTCGGTCGCGCCGTTCTCGGGTGACGTGAGCGACGGCTCGTGGTTGAGAACCTCGGCGATACGGTGCGCGGACTCTGCGGCCATCGTCGTCATGACGAAGATGAAGGCGAGCATCAGCATATGTGTCAGGATCTGGATGCCGTAGGTGATGAGGGCGGTGAGCCCGCCCTTCGTCAGCTCGGTCGCGCCCGAGTTGATGATGATCGAAGCGCCAACGTAGTCGACGGCCACGATCGCTGCGAAGACGAAGAACATCATGACGGGACTGTTGAGCGCGATGAGCTTCTCCGCGTTCGTGAAGTCCTTGCGTACGTCCTGCGATGCCGCGCGGAACTTCGTGGTCTCGTAGTCCTCGGTCACGAAGGACTTCACCACGCGGATCGCCGCGACGTTCTCCTGCACGGAGTTGTTCAGGGCATCGTACTTCTTGAAAATACGACGGAAGATCGGGAAGGCGATGAGCACGATGGCTGCCAGGATGATGGCGAGCACCGGCACCATGCCGAGGAAGATGAGGGCCATCTGGACGTTGATACGCCACGCCATGACGATGGAGAAGACGATCATGAGGGGCACGCGCACAGCGATGCGGATGAGCATGCCGAAGGCGTTTTGCACGTTGGTGACATCGGTGGTCATGCGGGTGACCAGAGAGGACGTCGAGAAGCGGTCGATGTCCGCAAACGAGAAGTCCTGCACCTTAAAGAAGAGGTCCTGGCGCAGGTTCTTTGCCAGGCCCACCGAGGCGGTCGCGGCGAAGCGCGCGGAGAGGATACCGCAGGCCAGCGAGGTGAAGGCCAGCCCGGTCAGGATCAGGCCCAGGCGCATGACGGGGCTCAGGGATACGCCGTCGAGTGCATCCACGAGCGAGACCATGGTGAGCGGGATCAAGCACTCGAGGATCACTTCCCCGATGATGAACAGCGGGGTCAGGATCGAGGCGGTCTTAAACTCGCGTAGCCTCCCCACCAGCGTGCGGATGGTTTTCATGTATCTCCTCTTCGTTCCCTACGGGCGTCCGATAGACGAGGCCGGGGCGCGCATTCAGCGCCCGTGCAGCCTGCAGATGGTGATAATTGCTTTTTCGATGGCGCGCTCGGGGTCCCGCGACGCGCCCTTTGTTTCGGCGTCTGCCGTGGCGATGGCGCCGAAGGCCCCTGCCAGCGAGGCGTCGGACCAGCCACGCAGCTCGCGCCTCGCTCGGTCCACCTGCCAGGGGGCCATCTTCAGGGTGGACGCCGAGCCACCGATCGACACTTTCGCCATGGCGCGGAACTTCATGGCCAGAGCGCTGACGAGCAACTGCGGGGCAATGCCGGTCGCGAACGCGTGCCGGGCGAGCGTGAGGGCCTTCGCCGAGTTGCCCGCTACGGCCGCGTCGGCGACGTCGTATCCCGTGGCCTCAACGCGTCCCGCCTGGTAACGCCGCACGTCCTCCAGGGTGATGCGTCCGCTCACGTCGGAGAGAAGCTGCGCCAGTGCGCCCGCCATCGCGCGAGGGTCGTTACCCAGCGCGTCCACGAGGGCTTGCTGGGCCTCGGTGTCCATCTGCCGACGCGCGGCCCGCACGTCGGAGGCGATGAGGGCCAGCTTGTCACGGTCGTTTTTCAGCGGATCGGCGGGGATTACGGGCCATTTGGCCTTGGTGATCGTGTCGATGACTTTCTTGCCCCGGGCGTTTCCACCGGGATGGGCTAGGAACATCCACACGTCGGGGGCGGGTGCCGCGCAGTAGGCGATGAGGTCGTTCGCGAGTGCGTCGCTCATGGTCTCGAGGTCTCGGATGATGACCATGCGGGATTCGCCAAAGAGCGAGGGCGAGGCGATCACGTCGAGCTGTCCGGCCTGGTAGGTGGCCGCGTTGATGTCGGTGCGTTCGAGGTTGGGGTCGGCCTCGTGGGCGAGGGCGCGTAGCCGGTCGAGGGCACGGTCGACGAGGAGGCCTTCGGGTCCTTTGATCAACACGATGGGTGCCAGCGTTATCTCGGCTGGGGCCGCCGGGCGCGAACCGCGTGCTGCCACGTCTTCCTGCCTTTCCGCTGTGATAGTAACTCCCTAAGTCTGCCACTCGGAGGGCCCATCTGCGTCCCTCTTTGCCCACGGCGGACAATAGTCGTGGCAGGTGTCACGACGGTTTGACGGCACCCCCATAGTGGCGTCTTACTCCTGCCCTGACGTTTCACTCTCGTCAATGAGCTCGCTCTCGTCGATGAGCGGAGTTCCCCACCGCACCCACGCCCGCCAGGCAAGCCATCCGGCGCAGCCGCACGCATATATGCTCACAACGGTCGCTGCCCCGCCGGGCACGGCCACCCCATTTCCCGGTAGATCCGAGCACAACCGAGCAACACCCGCGATCCACGCCGTCGCCCACGAGGAAACGCGCGCACATGCCGAGGCGACTGGGATACTCAGCGGAGCCACGAGGCTGCCGCCAAGCCCAGCGATGGTCGCGATGGGCACGGCGGGCTCAGCGAGAACGTTGGCGACGATCCCCCACACCGGCACTGTCCCCGACAGTGACACGATGAGGGGCGCGGTCGCGAGTTCTGCAAGAGCCGGCACACAGACCATCTCCACGAGCCGACGCAACACCCGCCCCACACGCGTATCCCCGCGAATGCGTCGGCGCGAGCGACGAATGAGCGCAGACGACGGGCCAACAACCGCGAGCGCGGCGAGCACGGAGAGCGCGAAGCCGTAGGAGCGGGCGGCCCAGGGGTCGATGAGGAGCGTGGCGATCACGACGGCGCTCAGGGCGGCGATGGATTGGCCGTCGCGTCCGAGGATGAGTCCGAGGGCGGCGACGGCGGCGACGCAGACGGAGCGGAGGACTGAGGCTTCGGGGCCGACGAGGATGAGGATTGTGCCCAGGACGAGGATGGTTGCCCCTAGGCGCAGGGGTTTTCGTGCGGGGACCACGAGGGTGACGGTGGCGAGGATGATGACGATGTGGGATCCGGAGACGGCGGTGAGGTGGGTGAGGGAGGTCATTCTCATGGCTTGGGCGAGGTCTGCGGGCATGCCTCGGTCGTCCCCGATCGCCATGCCGGGCACGAGGGCGCGCGCGTCCGCGGGAAGTGAGGAGCATGCGCGGGCGAAGGTTTCGTGGGTGGTGCGCCTCCAGCCCGCTAGACCGTCGGGCCGCTCGATCAGCTGGGATCGTCTGACGCGGATCGCGCCCACCGACGGCGCGTCTGACGCGAAGGTGACGTCCAGGGTTCCCCAGATCTCGTAGATGTCGCCGCGCGCGCCGCTGCCCCACCCGGAAGCGTTCACGAGTGCGGTCGCATGGGAGGGTATCCATTCCTTCCCCGCTGCGACGGCCTCGGTGCGGACGTGGGCGCGGCGTGTGGTGGAGAAGCCTGACGAGGCCGGGGCTGGGTCGGTCTGCAGGCGTACGCGCGCGTGAATCGGACCGGAGTCGCGGCGTGCGGGGTCTGCGTCATATTGCCTGCGCGCGACGGATCCGACCGCGAGCGCGCAGGCCATGCACGCGAGGAGCAGTGCGAGGCCGAGCCGGAGCGATCTGGGTGGGGTGAGGGCATGCCGGGGGGCGCGTCGGCCTCGCCTCGAGCACGCGTAGGAGGCGGCGCAGGCGAGGGCGAGGATGGCGCACGCGCCGATGGTCTCCCCGGGCGCGCGGTGTCCCGTCGCCCACCAGGTGGCAACCCAGGTGGCGGCGGCTGCGGGTGCGAGGCGCAGGTCGATCATGCGGGGAGCGCATTGTGAGTCGCTCATGCACACACTCCGGGTCGTATCTTCTCGATGAGTGAGGGGCCGATGCCGGGGACGTCGTCGAGTTCGTCGACGGATGTCAGGCGTGGGTGCGTGGATCTGTAGGTGACGATGCGCTTAGCGAGGGCGGGGCCGATGCCGGGTAGCGTCTGGAGTTCTGTCTCGGTGGCGGTGTTCAGGCGGACGCAAGCTCCCGCGGCCGTGTCCCCTTCGGGTGATGAGGGCGGCGGCGACTCCCCTGCGATGCCAACCCGAATCTGCTCACCATCGACCAGGATGCGTGCGAGGTTGATCGACTCCAGGTCGGCCTCGGGCAGAGCTCCTCCCGCTGCGGTGATGGCGTCGATGACTCGGGAGGAGGCGGGAAGGGTGAGTACTCCGGGAGAGGCAACCGCGCCGGAGACGTAGACAACAACGTCTGTGGCTTGGTCCCCCACCGACACGGACGGAGGTGCAGACGCGGCTGGGGGCGCAGTAGCTACCGTGGCACCGCTCTCCTGTCGCTCGGAGGAGGATTGGACGAGGCTGTCGGCACGTTGTTGCGTGGCCGCGTGCCTCCATACGCCCACGGCTGCGATGAGCACGACCACGACAATGAGGGCGGCGACGCTCGCTCCTCCGGGGAGGAAGCGGGCGACGCTCGGTTCGGCGGGTTCGTCATCCTCGCTCAGGGCACTGTCGTATACGGCTTTCGTCAGCGCCGCCATGCGCCGACGCGCCAACCATCGTGACACGTTCATGTCCGCACGCTAACCCCGACGCATGGGCTCAGAACACGCGAAATGACACCCCTGTGGATAACTACAGTGGGCGCACGGGGGCTGTGGATGAATCCCACACTCACCCCGCCCCGGCATAACTCGCATGGGACCGCAGTCCCAAGGGATACTGTTCCGGTAACGTCGAAGTACAGCGGCGCACCGCGCCCAGAGCCGAAAGACCACACCATGAGCGAGAACATCGAGGATCTGAAGGCGCAGCTCGCCGCAGCGGAAGCCGCGGCGAAGGCCGCCGAGGCTGAGGCCGCCCGCGCGAAGGCCGAAGCCCTGCGTCTTCAGCTCGAAGCCGCCGGATCCGCGGCCGCGCAGGAACCCGCCACACAGGCCGAGGCTGAGGCCGCTCAGGCCGCAGATGCGCGTGCCACAGCCGACGCGCTGCGCAGCCAGGTGGAGGCCGCGCAGGCCACCCCCGCCACCGACGCTCCCGCCGCCGAAGCACCCGAGGCCGCCCCGGCCTCGTCCCCCGCACCGAGCGGCGAACTGTCGGCCTTCGCCGCCCAGATCCAGGGTGCCTACTCCTGGGACGTCCCCGCGGTCACGATCGGCACGCTCATCGACAATGGTGCGCGCGTGCCCGGCGTCAGCGCCAAGATGCCGCTGCCCATGTTCAACCGTCACCTCCTGGTCGCCGGAGCGACGGGCACCGGCAAGACACGTACTCTCCAGCTCCTGGCCGAGGGCCTGTCCGCGAACGGTTCCTCCGTGCTCCTGTGCGACGTCAAGGGCGACCTGACGGGCCTGGCCGAGGCCGGGGCCAGCTCCGAGAAGCTCCTGAGCCGTACCGCGGCCAACGGTCAGGACTGGGCACCCGCCTCATTCCCGATCGAGCTGCTGAGTCTGGGTGGGGCGGATTCGCAGTTCCCGGGCGTGCCCGTTCGCGCCCAGGTCTCCGACTTCGGCCCCATCCTGCTCGCCCGCGCTCTCTCCCTCAACACCACGCAGGAGCAGGCGCTCCAGCTGATCTTCGCGTGGGCGGACGGCCAGGCCCTTGAGCTGGTGGACCTGCCCGATCTGCGCGCCGTCATTTCCTTCCTGACCTCGGACGAGGGCAAGGACGAGCTGGCCACAATCGGCGGCGTCTCCAAGGCCACCGCCGGCGTCATCCTGCGTGCCCTGACCGCGCTCGAGTCCCAGGGCGGCGGCCAGTTCTTCGGCGCCCCCGGCTTCGACACGGCCGACCTCATGCGCATGGATTCGACCGGCCGCGGCATCATCTCCCTGCTCGGCGTCGGGGACATTTCCTCGCGCCCGGCCCTGGTCAGCGCGGTCATTATGTTCCTGCTCGCCAACCTCTTCTCCACCCTGCCCGAGGTCGGTGACGTCGAGCGTCCCAAGCTCGTGTTCTTCTTCGACGAGGCACACCTGCTGTTTGCGGACGCCACCAAGGAATTCGAACGCCAGGTCGTCCAGACCGTGCGCCTCATCCGTTCCAAGGGCGTGGGCGTCGTCTTCGTGACACAAACCCCCAAGGACATCCCCTCCGACGTCCTGGCACAGCTCGGTTCGCGCGTCCAGCACGGCCTGCGCGCCTCCACGCCGGATGACTTCAAGAAGCTCAAGGCCACGGTCCAGACCTTCCCGAAGACGTCCCTCGAGCTCGACGAGGTCCTCACGACCCTGGGCACCGGCGAGGCCGTCGTCACCGTCCTGGATCCGAAGGGTAACCCCACCCCGGTCACGCCCGTGGGCATCTGGGCGCCCGCCTCCGTCATGGGCCCCGCCTCCGCCGACACGATCGCGCGTATCAACCAGTCCAGTGTCATCATGGGCCGCTACCGCGACGCCGTGAACCCGGACTCGGCCGAGGAGAAGCTCGAGCGCCGCGCCGCCGAGGCCCAGGCCGCCCGTGAGGAAGCCATCGCGCAGGAGGCGGCAGCCAAGGAAGCCGAACGCGCGCAGAAGGAGGCCGAAAAGGAAGCCGAGCGCGCTGCCAAGGAGGCCGAGAAGGCCGCAGCCAAGGAAGAGGCCGCTCGTCACAAGGAAATGGAGCGGCTGCGCCGCCAGGTTGAGAAGCAGCAGGAGAAGGAGGAGGCCGCCCGCCAGCGCGCCGCCGAACGCCGTACCCGCCAGGTCGAAAACGTCCTCGGGTCCGTCCTGCGCACCGCCGGCCGCGAGATTACGCGCTCCATCTTCGGCACGCGCAAGCGCTGACACCCACGATGTCGGCACGAGGCCGGGGCGCGGGACTCCTTGCGGGAGACCACGCCCCGGCCTCGTCTCACAGTGCGACCACTACACCAAGAAACGGCAAAGTGGAGTAGACTGCATCGCAATTAACCAATTCCTCGTGGGAGACCCTGATGCGTATCGGATTCATCGGAACGGGAGCCATGGCCCAGGCCATTGCTCGCGGTGCCGTCGCGTCCGGCGTCGATCCCGCGACACTGGTCTTCTCCAACCGCACGGCTGCGAAGGCCTGCGATTTCGCCGACGAGCTCGGCGCGACCGCCGCTTCCTCGAATGCGTCCCTGGCCCGCCAGGCCGACATCATTTTCCTGGCCGTCAAGCCCAAGGACCAGCGCGCAGTCGTCAAGGAGATCGCCCCCATCGTGGTCTCCCGACCCGACGCCTGCGTCGTCTCCCTGGCGGCCGGACGCACCCTCGACCAGATCACCACTGACTTCGGCGCGGGCATCCCGCTCGTGCGCGTCATGCCGAACGTCGCGGCCACCGTCGGGCAGTCCATGACCGCCCTGACGGCCACGCGCGCCACAGACGCACAGGTAGCAGCCGTCCGATCCCTCATGGATTCGGTGGGCCGCACCATCCTCATCGACGAGGACTATTTCCCCGTGTTCCAGGCCCTGGCCTCGTGCTCTCCGGCCTGGTATTTCCAGATTGTTGATTCGTTCGCCCGCGCTGGTCTCAAGTACGGCCTGTCCAAGGACAGCGCCGTCGAGATTGCCGCGCAGGCGATGGCGGGAGCCGCTGCTCTGCTCCTCGCCGAGCGCGAAGCGGGCACGATCCCCGCGCAACTCATTGATCGGGTGACGAGCCCCGGCGGCACCACAATCGCAGGATTGTTGGCCGCCGAGGAAGGTGGTTTGTCGACCGCACTGGTAGGTGCCGTCGACGCATCCATCCACGCCGATTCCCATCTCGGCTGACTCCACCTGCCGCGTCGCGGCTTACCTCCCCTTTATTTGGCGCACCCGCGCACCCTCAACACAGGAACACACATGTTGCTCTTCAATGCAGTCGTGCTCTCCGTGCTCGTCATGCTGATCCTCAGCATCGCACGCGTGCACGTCGTCATCTCTCTCTTCGTGGCCTCCCTCGTGGGCGGCCTGGTCGCCGGCATGGGCATGTCCGGCACAATGGTCGCCTTCCAGGATGGCCTCGCCGGCGGTGCAAAGATCGCCCTGTCCTACGCCCTGCTTGGCGCGTTCGCGATGTCGGTCGCCCACTCGGGTCTACCGCGTCTGCTGGCGAACTGGATCATCAAGAAGCTGCGTAATGCCGATGAGTCGAACTCGGCGCGCGTGGCCCGCTCCGCTAAGTGGGGCATCCTCGGCGGCGTCCTCGTCATGGGCGTGATGAGCCAGAACCTCATCCCGATTCACATCGCGTTCATCCCGCTGCTGGTGCCTCCGCTTATCGGCGTCATGAACGAACTCAAGATGGACCGTCGCCTGGTCGCCTGTGCGATCACCTTCGGTATCGTCACGACCTACATGTTCGTGCCGATCGGCTTCGGCCGAATCTTCCTGCACGACATCCTCTACAAGAACATCGAAGATGCGGGCCTGCAGGTCGAGGGCATCGTCAACCCGATGGCCGCCATGGCGATCCCCGCAGCCTCGATGGCCGTGGGCTGTGCAATCGCACTGCTCGTCTCCTACCGCAAGCCGCGCGAATACGAACAGCGCGAGACCTCGTTCAGCTCCAACAGCGACAAGCCCATCGATATGAAGAAGGTCTGGGCCGCGGTCGCTGCCCTCGTCGCCTGCTTCGTTATCCAGGCCGTCATGACCAAGATGGATTCCGAGGCCGACCCGCTGCTCGTGGGTGCCCTGGTGGGCCTGTGCATGATGCTTGCGATGCGCGTCGTTCCGTGGCAGCAGGCCGACGACGTGTTCAGCGGCGGCATGAAGATGATGAGCCTCATCGGCCTCATCATGATCACCGCACAGGGCTACGCCTCGGTCCTCAAGGCCTCCGGCCAGATCGAGCCCCTCGTCCAGCAGACCTCCGCGATGTTCAATGGGTCGAAGGCACTGGCCGCCATGATCATGCTCGTGGTCGGACTGATCATCACGATGGGTATCGGCTCGTCCTTCTCGACACTGCCGATTATTTCCGCGATCTACGTGCCTCTGTGCGTGGCGCTCGGCTTCTCCCCCATCGCGACCGTGTCGATCATCGGCACGGCGGGCGCGCTGGGCGACGCCGGCTCACCCGCGTCCGACTCGACGCTCGGCCCGACATCTGGTCTGAACGTCGACGGTCAGCACGACCACATGCGAGACACGGTCATTCCCGAGTTCATCCACTACAACATTCCGCTGTTGATCGGTGGGTGGATCGCGGCGATGGTCCTCTGATTCCGTCGTTCTCCTTGACGAGGCCGGGGCTGGGTTACACGAATGCGCGACCTGGCCCCGGCCTCGTGTGAGCGACGCGCCGGGAGCTCACAGGCCCAGCATTGGACCGAAATGCCTGGGGAAACGTAGGCTAGTGGGGCAAACAGTCCACGACTCGGATGGAGACAACTCAATTATGGCCATGAACACCCGTGCGCAGGCGCCTCGCGTGCCCGACCGCGCCGCCCCCGAAGGCCTCGAAGCGAAGTGGGGTGAGGCCTGGGAGGACCAGGGCACCTACGCTTTTGACCGCAGCGCCACGCGCGAGCAGGTGTACTCGATCGACACTCCCCCGCCGACGGTATCCGGCTCCCTGCACATCGGCCATGTTTTCTCCTACACGCACACCGACGTCGTGGCCCGCTACCAGCGCATGATGGGCAAGTCCGTGTTCTACCCCATGGGTTGGGACGACAACGGCCTGCCCACCGAGCGCCGCGTGCAGAACTACTTCGGCGTGCGCGTGGATGCGACGCTGCCCTACGACCCCGACTTCGAACCCCCGCACGTGGGCGGCGACGGCAAGTCGATCAAGGCTCGCGACCAGAAGCCGATTTCCCGTAAGAACTTCGTGGAGCTGTGCGAGCGCCTCACCGTTGAAGATGAGGCTCAGTTCGAGGCGCTGTGGCGCTACCTGGGCCTGAGCGTGGACTGGAAGCAGAACTACCAGACGATCGGCGCGCGTGCGCGCAAGGTCGCCCAGGCTGCGTTCCTGCGTAACCTGGCGCGCGGCGAGGCCTACCAGGCCGAGGCCCCGGGCCTGTGGGACGTCACCTTCCAGACGGCGGTCGCCCAGGCTGAGCTGGAGAGCCGCGAGTACCCGGGCTTCTACCACCGCCTGGCCTTCCACATCACCGACGCAGAGGCCGCCGCGAAGGCTGCCGCCGCGGGCGCGCCCGTCGAGGACGGCGTGGACGTGTGCATCGAGACGACGCGTCCCGAGCTGCTGGCCGCCTGCGTCGCCCTGATCGCCCACCCGGACGACGAGCGCTACAAGCCGCTGTTCGGCACGACGGTCGCCTCCCCCGTGTACGGCGTCGAGGTGCCGATCCTGCCCCACCCCGAGGCGGAGATGGACAAGGGCGCGGGCATCGCCATGTGCTGTACCTTCGGCGACACGACAGACATCGACTGGTGGCGTGACCTGGAGCTGCCGCTGCGCGCGATCCTGCGTAAGGACGGCCGCATCATCACCGCGACCCCCGAGTGGATCACGACCGATGCGGGCCGCGCGGCTTTCGAGGAGATCACCGGCAAAACGACGTTCTCCGCGCGCGAGGCCGTGGTGGCCGCCCTGCGTGAGTCGGGCGAGCTGAAGGGCGAGCCGACCAAGACGATGCGTCAGACCAACTTCTTCGAGAAGGGCGACAAGCCCCTCGAGATCGTCACCTCGCGCCAGTGGTACATCCGCAACGGTGGCCGCGCGTGGACGAACCCGGCCTCGGGCAAGGACCTGAACGAGGAGCTCATCGGCCGCGGCCGCGAGCTGGAGTTCCACCCCGACTTCATGCGCGTGCGCTACGAGAACTGGGTGAAGGGCCTGAAGGGCGACTGGCTGGTCTCCCGTCAGCGCTTCTTCGGCGTGCCGTTCCCTCTGTGGTACCGCGTGGACGCGGACGGCCAGGTCAACTACGACGACATCATCACCCCGTCTGAGGCCGCTCTGCCGGTCGACCCGTCGACGGACGTGCCGGAGGGCTACACGGAGGATCAGCGCGGCGTGGCCGGCGGCTTCGTGGGCGAGCTGGACATCATGGACACGTGGGCGACGTCCTCGCTGTCCCCGCAGCTGGCGTGTGGCTGGCTGGATGACGAGGACCTATTCGCTCGCACGTACCCGATGGATCTGCGCCCGCAGGGCCAGGACATCATTCGTACGTGGCTGTTCTCCACCGTGGTGCGCGCGGACCTGGAGTTCGGCGCGCTGCCGTGGAAGCACGCGGGCCTGTCGGGCTGGATCCTGGATTCGGACCACAAGAAGATGTCGAAGTCCAAGGGCAACGTCGTGACCCCGATGGGCATCCTGGAGAAGTACGGGTCGGATGCCGTGCGTTACTGGGCTGCGTCGGCTCGCCTGGGCCTGGATGCGGCGTTCGACGAGCAGCAGATGAAGATTGGTCGCCGCCTGGCGATCAAGGTGCTGAACGCGTCGAAGTTTGCCCTCACGATGGGCGGCGAGGGCGCGGCGATCGATCTGGATCCGGCGCTGGTGACGGTGCCGCTGGATCGTTCGGTGCTGGCGGCGCTCGCTTCCGTCATCGACGAGGCCTCGGCTGCCCTGGCGTCCTACGAGCACTCTCGCGCACTCGAGGTCACGGAGTCGTTCTTCTGGACGTTCTGCGACGACTACCTGGAGCTGGTCAAGGAGCGCGCCTACAACCGTGATGGCGCGTGGGACGAGGCCTCGGCCGCGTCTGCGCGTGCGGCTCTGGCGATCGTCATCGACAATGTCGTGCGTCTGCTGGCCCCCTACCTTCCGTACGTGACGGAAGAGGTGTGGAGCTGGTACCGCGAGGGCTCCGTGCACACCGCTCCGTGGCCGGTCGCATCCGACCTGGCGGGCGTCGAGGGCGATCCTTCGGTGCTCGAGGCCGCGTCCTCTGCTCTGATCGCGCTGCGTCGCGTGAAGTCTGAGGCGAAGGTGTCGCCGCGTACGCCGTTCCTGGCGGTGACGGTGCGCGCCCCGCAGGCTCAGGTGGAGGCTCTGGAGTCCGTGAAGGGCGACCTGGAGGCCGCATCGAAGGCCGTGGGCGCCCTGACCGTGGCTGCCTCCGACGACGCTGAGGCCACCGAGGCCGTGGTCGAGTCCTTCGAGCTGGGCGAGGCTCCTGCAAAGCGCAAGGGCTGAGCGTTAGGCTGCTGGGGGGCCGCCCGTGGGAAACCACGGGCGGCCCCCTTATGTATGCCTGTGTCGTGCCGACACAATACAGGCAGCACCACTGGGACTCACCACACTTCATCTTGTACTTATCAGACAAGTGCATAACGCGGGCGGAAAGGATTAGTCGTCATTAGGCTACAACTGTCAAGACGCAACCCAAAGGAGGGCACATGATCAGAAAAGTAGACCTGAGCGGAACCCCATGCTTCGCGCCGGGAGCAACGCTTGAAAACCTTAAGAAGGTAAACTTCATCTTCGGCCCTAATGGAACAGGCAAGACATCCATTACACGAATATTGAGCGAAGGACCTGATGACGACAGGATCGCGCTCGCCGACGAATCATCGACCAGGGAGATTCTCGTCCTTAACTCGAAGTACATCGAGGAGACCTTTCAGGAGACCGAAAATGGCATCTTCTTTCTTGGGAAACAGAGCATAGCGAATCAAAATGATATAGAGAACAAAAAGAAGGATAGAGAAGCGCTCAGAGATGAGATTGAACTTCTAAAATCAGATAAAGGGAGTGCTGAGGATGACCAGTCAGAGGCCGAGAAAACCCTACTGGGCGCAATCTGGAACAATAAAAAGATTGTCCCTGAGCGGCTTTCATCATGCCTGAATGGATACAAAGGAAGTAGAACGAAGCTGCGCGACAAGGTCAAAGATATTCGACAGAACCCTCTACCACCCGAGGACGCACTCCCAGCAACTCTCGACGAACTTGCCGCGCAAGAAAAAGGACTCCTCACCACTACACTTGAAATAGCTTCACAAGTACGCGCCATCCCACAGATTCCGCAAGACCTCAAGGACCTTCCCGACTTACTCCGCACGCCACTGATACCGGCGGCAGATTCGCCGCTGTCTGAACTCATTTCACAAATACAGCATTCTGACTGGGTCCGCGACGGCAAACAGATCATGGATACCCATCAGGACATACTCGGCGACCGTTGCCCCTTCTGTCAGCAGCAGGCACCGCAAGACTTCAGCGAAAATCTCGCTAAGCTCTGGGATCGATCATACGACGAAGCAGTCGCTCGACTCCAGTCACGCCTAACAACTCTGGAGCTATCACTTCAGCAGCTATCCAACTTCAAGAGCGAGATTAGCAAACATCAGCTCAAAGACGTCGCAGAATATTCACAGAGCGCGCAGCTTGACACAATAGAGAACGCCCTCTCCACAGCACACGAACTTCTCGTCAAGAAACTGGACAAACAGTCGCAGAGCTTCGACGCACCAGAAGAATGGGACATCGACGCCTTTAGCAGCACCCTTCGTCAGCTGGGCGAACGACTGAACACACTCGTCAACGAGCACAACGCAAAGGTAAACGATCAGGACAACCTCCGGAGAGAGTTTGAAGAACAGTTCTGGAGAGTCTTTTCCCACCACACATGCCATGATGCCTTCAAGGCTTTCGACTCGATTGTTGGAGGAGAGACAGGGACGGCAGCACGAATCGTCGCACTAGAAGAACAGATTGCCGAGAAAGATAAGAAGCGGAAGGAGCTAACCAATCTCATTAAAGTAGCCGAGCAGAGCCGCAGGGATATCCATCCCGCCATCGAACACATCAATCGCGCACTGGCCGGCATTGGAATGACCAGCTTTGAGCTCGGAGCATCAACGGACGACTTCATCACCGGACACCTGCCGAATACCACTCAACGCGACGGCTATATTCTCCTTCGAACAAACAAGTATGGACGAAAGGAGCGAACAGACGTAAAAACGCTTTCGGATGGCGAACGTAACCTGATCTGCTTCCTCTACTTCTTCCATCAGTTCCACAAAGACGCGGATAACACAGACAAGAAATTTACTGTCGTGATCGACGATCCGGTCAACGCCATGGATGGACTCAGCAGCTTCATCACATCCGGATATATTCGTGAACTGATTAGTGAGGTCCTTGTACTAGGCAAACATAAGGCCCATAAGTACGTCGATCAGTTAATTATTCTCACGCACAGCACACGCTTTCACATGGAAGCTGCCTATAAGATTGAGAAGGCAAACACGGATTGCGCCTTCTACACAATTGAACGAGTCTTATCACCCGCAGACCACGACAGACATGCCAAGTCTGTCATTAGCGGCCCCTTCGACGATAGCAAGATTCACAGCGAATACGCTCTCCTGTGGGAAGAGGTTCGACGTGCTTGGGATATTCTTAACTCGGCCCCCGGTGACGCGAAACCCACTGGTGACCCTCGTGCGCAGATCTCCCCACTTATTGGAAACACAATGAGACGCATCATTGAGTCTTATTTGATTCACCTCTGTGGCATCGGAAGTATCACAGAGCTGGGAGAATCAAGCGACGCTGCTACTCGTGCCCTTATGGCGTTCACCAACAATAATTCACACGACGCCTTCGACATGGACCTCCACGCTGTACATAACTTGACGATTGACCAGCTCTTCCATGCCTTCGAGCAAATCTTCACCGAGCATGGCGCAGCGGACCATTACAACATGATGATGCGAAAGGGTGCAACGATCGGTATTGACGCCTAGACGCCACTAACGCCACTGTTCGTTGTGGGCCGCCCGTGGGAAACCACGGGCGGCCCCCTTTCGCAGATCAGGTGGCGGTACAGCGCCGAATATCAAGGCTTCAATCGCCACGCGTGCCGCAGATGTGCGTGGGCGTTGTTAGGGTCAAGCCATGGCAATCAAGACGCTCGACGAGTACCTCGAGACCATTCCGAACGACGACAATCGGGCACGGATGGTGGACGTGCTGGTGTGGGTGGGACTCACCTACCCGGAGCTGGAGCTACGCATCGCATGGAACCAGCCGATGTTCACCCACCACGGGACGTACATCATCGGGTTCTCGGCAGCCTCCAAGCACATGGCAATGGTCCCCGAACGCGCCACCATGATCCGCTTCGAGCCGGTCATGCGTGAGAGAGGCACGGACTTCGGCAAGATGTTCGCCCGCCAGCCCTGGAACAAGCCCTTCGACTACGAACTCCTCGACGCCTTTATTCAGCACCAACTCGCGGAAAAGCGAGACATCACGTCGTTCTGGCGTCCAAAGTCCTGAAGATTCAGCCACGAAACGACACACAACCTCCTAACAACTTGTACAATTAGTACATGTCAACAGCTACACTTTCCGATTTTCGCCAGAACCAGGCTCAGTACATCGCCGCCGCCCAAGTCGAACCCGTCGAGCTGCGCTCGCGCGGCGCACAGACCCGCGCAGTTCTGGTCTCTCCCGCTTTCTACGAAGAGGCAATCGCTGCCCTCGAAGCACGGCGGGAAGCCCGCGAGCGCGAGGAATACGAGACGTGGCTCCGTGAGAATGCTCTACCCGCCCTCGAACACTACCTTGAGCACCCGGAAACTGCGCACACTCTCGATGAGCTGACTGCTGCATGGGGACTGAAGTAGTGGCACCCCAACGACGCCTTGCTATTGGCGATACTGCATACCGCGACCTCGTCAACTTTCGCGGCGAGCTTCTGACCCTCACGGGCTCAGAACAGACAACCGATGCTTACCTCTCTGCCCTACGCGGTTTTCTGTCCCGTCTCACTGAGTTTCCTCATCGCGGTGAAGCGCGTCCCGATCTTCACCCGTCAATCCGGGTGATAGGTTTTCGCCAGCGGCTTCGCATCGTTTTCGCTGTGATGGAGGATCAGGTTGTCATACTCGCCGTGCAGTCTGCGAGGCAAGGAAGAGTTACCTTACCTGAATCTGTCTATCAGTTCCTTGAGGTCCTTGACGGCGACGTCAGGTAGCACAAACAGCATCCTCAGTTTGGGGGTTTTACTCCCCCACCCTTGGGGCGCGTAGGATAGGGGAAGCAGTAGCAGCGCAGCTGGCCAACAAACCGCAGCGCACACCGCCCAGCAACCAGGGAGCACGCATGACCACGAAGGACACCCCGGCCTCGTCCAACGACGATGAGACGACGCAGGCGCAGACGACCACCGAAGCCCTCGAGTGGCACGCCCCCGTCCTGGTGCGCATCGACGAGCACACGACGATCCCCCACCTGCTCAAAGAGCGCGTACAGCGTGGCGCGACCCGCCCCCTCATCCTGCGCAAGGTCGGCATCGGCGACACGTGGCGCTCCATCACGGCGCGCGAGTTTTACGACGAGGTGCATGCGCTCGCCGCCGGCCTCATCGCGCGGGGCCTCGGACCCGGCGACAGGGTCGCGATCATGAGCCGCACCCGCTACGAGTGGACGCTCCTCGACTTCGCGTGCTGGGCGGCCGGCCTCGTCCCCGTACCCATCTACGAGACCAGCTCCATCGACCAGGTCGCCCACGTCCTCGTCGACGCGGACGTCCACCTCATCATCACCGAGACCGTGTCCATGGCGGAGATCGTGCGCGCAGCCGCCGAACGAGAAAACCGCGACAACACGCACGTCCTCTCCCTGGATTCGGAGGCAATCGAAACCCTCATCGCGGAGGGCTCGACCACCCCGCGCGAGCGCGTCCTCGCCCGCTCCGAAGCCCTCACGACGGACGACATCGCAACCATCGTCTACACGTCGGGCACGACGGGCACGCCCAAGGGCACGGTCCTGTCCCACGAGAACTTCACGAACCTGTGCCTCAACGCCCACGCGTGGATGCCGGAGATCGCGGCGGGCAAGAACTCGCGCCTGCTCCTCTTCCTGCCCCTGGCCCACGTGTTCGCGCGTTTCCTGCAGGTCTTCCAGATCAGCGGCAACGGCGTCCTCGGCCACGCGCCCAACATCAAGAACCTCCTGCCCGACCTGGCGTCCTTCCGTCCGAGCTACCTCCTCGTCGTCCCACGCGTCCTGGAGAAGATCTACAACTCGGCGGACACGAAGGCGCGCGGCCCGAAGCAGAAGATCTTCCGCTGGGCAGCCAAGGTCGCGATCGCCTACTCCCAGGCCCTGGACACGGAAGAGGGCCCGACCACTTCCCTCAAGGCCCAGCACGCGCTGGCGGACAAGCTCGTCTACCAGCAGATCATCCGCCTGGTGGGCGGCAACGCGGACTACATCGTGTCGGGCGGCGCGCCCCTGGCCCCCTGGCTCGCGCACTTCTACCGCGGCGTCGGCATCCCCGTCCTGGAGGGCTACGGCCTGACCGAGACGGTCGGCCCGGTCTCCGTCAACACGCCTCGCCTGTCCAAGATCGGCACCGTGGGTCCGGCCCTGCCGCCCATGTCCTTCAAGATCAGCGACGAGGGCGAGATCCTTCTCAAGGGTTCAAGCGTCTTCCAGCGCTACCACAACGACCCCGAGGCCACGGCCGCCTGCTTCACCGAGGACGGCTGGTTCCGCACGGGCGACCTGGGGTCCCTGGACCGCGACGGCTATGTGTCCATCACGGGCCGCGCGAAGGAGATTATCGTGACGGCGGGCGGCAAGAACGTCGCCCCGGCCAGCCTCGAAAATCCGATGCGCTCCCACCCGCTCATCTCCCAGGTCCTGGTCGTCGGCGACCAGCGCCCCTTCGTAGCCGCGCTCATCACGCTGGACGCGGAGATGCTCCCCGATTGGCTCGCGGCGCACTCGCTGCCCCCGATGAGCGTGGCCGAGGCGGCCACGAACGTCGAGGTCTTGGCCTCCCTGGAGAAGGCGGTGGCCTCAGCGAACGAGCACGTCTCGCGCGCCGAGTCGATCCGCAAGATCAAGGTCCTCACGACCGACTTCACGGAGGCGAACGGCCTGCTCACGCCCTCGCTGAAGGTCAAGCGCGCCGAGGCCACGCGCCGCCTCGCATCCGTCATCGACGAGATCTACGGCGGCCCGGTACAAAACTGACGCACGTACAACCGACGCACGCATAAACGAGGCCGTGGCCGGCTCGCGCTCCCCCGAGCGATATCGGGATTGCTGAGTCGGCCACGGCCTCGTGCGTGCCCGGCGAATTACTGCGAGGCGAGGGCCGCCGTGGGCGGCGTGCGTGCCGCTCGGATCGCGGGGTAGAGCCCAGCGACGGCACCGATGAGGAGGGTGGCGCCCAGGCCCGCGGCGATCACCCACCAGTGCAGGGTGGGCGGCCAGCCGTACGCGTAGCACATGCCCCAGGTGACACCCGCGCCGATCAGGCATCCGGCCAGCCCGCCGAGGAAGGACAGGAGCAGGGCTTCGGCCAGGAACTGCACGGTGATGTGTCCCCGCTTGGCGCCGAGCGAGCGACGCAGGCCGATCTCCTTGCGGCGTTCCAGGACGGAAATGATCATCGTGTTGGCGACGCCGATACCGCCCACCAGCAGGGCGATCGAGCCGACACCCGCGAGCAGCGTCGTGAGCGTCTGGTCGGCCGCGTTCTGGGCGGCCAGCGCGTCGGAGGGGCGCGAGACCTTCAGGCCGGTGGCCCCCTGCGGGGCAAGGGTGGGTCCGAGGAGCCCACGAACGTTCTCCACCTGGTCCTCTGTCGAGCGCTCGTAGATCGTCGTAGGGGTCTTTCCCGCGTCGAAGTACGTGCCCGCGGCGGACACACCGATCAGCGCGGCGTTATCGAGCTCCTCGGCCAAGGGAGCTGGATCCATGATGCCCAGGACGGTGAAGGACATGCCGCCCAGCCACACCTGGGTGCCCGGCTCGACGACGCCGAGCAGCTGCGCGGCCCTCGACCCCAGGACGACGCCCGGGTACTTCGCGGTGGCGTCGTTGAGCCACGCGCCCTTCTTCATGGTCCCGGACACGACCTTGAGGAGGTTCGTGTCGGCCGCCATCGTGATGATGCCGCCGGTCGCGTTCGGGTCAGACAGGCGCGAGCGGTACACGGAGACGCCGCTCAGCGTCGAGGTCGAGGCCGCGTCGGTGACGCCCGGGATCATGAGGGTGCGGCCCACGGAGTCCTCGGGCAGGATGAGGTCCACGCCCGACAGGTCGGCGCCGCTGCGCGCGGTCAGCATGTTCGTGCCGAGAGCCCGCAGCTGTTCTTGCAGGCGGGCCTGCGAGGAGGCGGAGACGCCGACGACGCCGACCATGGCCGCGATGCCGATCGCGATGCCGAGCGCCGAGAGTATGGCGCGCATGGGGCGGGCGCGCAGGCCCGTCAGGCCCAGGCGTGCGACGTCCGAGAGGCGCAGCGCGGAGCGGCCGGTACCCGAGTTCTTCTTACTCGCCATGGCCACCTCCCGGGTGCGCGGAGTCGGAGACGATCTCGCCATCGCGGATGGCGATCTGCCTGGGCAGCGAGGCCGCCAGGTCGTTGTCGTGGGTGATCACGATGATGGTGGTGCCGGCCTCGTTCAGCTCACGCAGGAGCGCCACGATGGACGCGCCCGAACGCGAGTCGAGGTTGCCGGTGGGCTCGTCGGCGAGCAGCAGGGCCGGGTGCCCGATGATGGCCCTGGCGATGGCGACGCGCTGGCGTTCACCGCCCGACATCTGGTGAGGCTTATGGTCCATGCGGTGCCCGAGGCCCACGCGGGTCAGGGCCTCACGCGCTGCCTCGCGGCGCTTGGCGCGGGGCACGCCCCGGTAGAGCAGGCCGTCCGCGACGTTGTCGAGGGCGGAGACGCCGGCCGTCAGGTGGAACTGCTGGAACACGAAGCCGATCAGCGAGGAGCGCACACCCGACAGCTCGGCGTCTCTCAGGGAGGACACGTCAGTGCCGTTGATGAACACGCTGCCCGAGGTGGGCCGGTCGAGCGTTCCGATGAGGTTCAGCAGGGTGGATTTTCCGGAGCCGGACGGCCCGACGATGGCGACGAACTCGCCCTCGTCGACGGCCAGGGACACTCCGTTGCAGGCGTGCACGGGCGGGCTGCCGAAGGACCGGTGCACGTCGGTCAGTTGCAGGATGTGGCTCATCGGTTGGGCACCACCACGCGCTGGCCTTCGGCGATCTCGTCGCCGCTCACTTCGACGCGGTCTCCCGCGAACAGGCCGACGGTGACGGGAACCCTGCGAATCTCGCCCTTCTCATCCACGACCTCGACGCCGAATTGGTCGGAGCTGAGGGCCACGAGCGCGCCGAGGGGCACGGACAGCACGCCTGTGCGCGTCTGGGAGGTCAGGCCCAGGGACACCGAGGCCTCCTGCAGCCCGTCAAGGGCGGAGGTGTCGTCGGGGGTGACGGTGATCGGAATGATCCGTTCCTTGGTCGTCTCCTTGGAGCCCTCCTCGCTGTCCTTCTCGCGGGGCGGCTCGACGGAGGTGATCGTTCCGGTCGTCGTCGCGGCGGATCCGGGCAGGCGCACGGTCACGGAGTTCCCGACGACGCCGAGGGCCTGGTCGGAGAGCTTCAGGTTCGCGGAGATGACCTGCCGCGAGGACGAGGCCGTGAACAGTTCCGTCTCCATCGTGGCGTTATCGCCGACGCGGGCTTTGAGCGCGCCGATGCGCAGGTCCTCGGGTGCGAAGAGGACGGTGCCCAGGGGCAGGGAGCCGCTCTGAGTGAGCGTCAGGGCCTTCTGCCACTTCTTGATGGCCGCGATCGTGTTCCAGTCGAAGTGGGCGTTGGGCGTGGCCTCGAAGTAGCCGAGTTCGGACAGCGCCGTCTCCAGCTGGGTGACGTCCTCGCCGTCGCTCATGCCCTCTTCGAACGCGCGCCAGGCCGGGGTGGAGCCGTGGAGCAGGTACGTGTTGTTGCCGGCCACCGTGTACACGTGCGATCCCTGGGTGAGGGTCGTGCCGGGCGTGGGCAGGGCGGTGACAACCCCTTCGAAGGCGCTCTTGAGGGTGTAGGAGTCGGCGTAGTGGAGCGTTCCCTGGACGGTGGTCTCCCCTACCAGGTCGCCCTTCGTGACGGTCGCCGTCGCGCCGTCAAAGGATTGGGGAGCTTCGGCGTCCGCGTTGGTGCCCGAGCATGCGGACAGGGTCAGCGCTCCAACCGCCAGGATCGCGAGTGCCGCGGGGCGTGGGGTTCGCGGACGCGTCACTTGGCGGCCCCTGACTGCTGGAAGCACTTGTTGAGCACATCCTCGGGGATGTCCTTGACGCTGATGCCTTCGCCGGCCTGCGGGTCCTTGACGTCGTAGCCGGCCTCGCGCAGGCACTGGGCGGCCTTAACCATGGCCTCACGGGCGGCGGGATCGTTCGCGACGTTGTCCTCACCGGTCATGCCGGAAACCTTCACCATGCACTCGTTGAGGGCGTTGTTGAACGCGTCGGAGGTGTCCTTGAGGTTCTCGGGCGTCAGGCCCGTGTCGGGCACATCAAAGCCCTTCTCGCGCATGCACTGAGCGAACACCAGGTTGGGGTCGTTGCTGGCGGCGTTGGTGGCCGCCGCGCTCGGGCTCTTCGAGCTGGACGGGGACGAGGCGGACGATCCGGTTGACCCGCAGGCGCTGAGGGCCGCCGCCAGGGTGATGGCGATGACGGCAAGGGCGCGCGTCTGTGCGCGATTCTTCATCGAAAACTCCTTGAGGAATGCTTATCGGCAATGGTTCTCACTACCTGAGTAGATTACATCCCACAAGACTGAAAGCTACCTGAAAACTATCAGGGAGCCCGCGCAGAATTTCATCAGACAACCCTGAGAGCGTAAAACGAGGCGGGGGACGCTCGCACATCCCCCGCCACTCACCCGATCCTCCTCCCTATCGGGCGTTTATTCGGTCAGTCTTCAGTAGCCTCGGAGCGAGCAAGGTTTTGCTCCAGGAGGGACACAATCTCTCCGTGCTTGACCTCGGTCAGGGTAACCTTCCGCGCAAAGACGATGAACGCCAGGACGATGACCGCAAGAGGAGCGTAGAAAGCAGCCGTCTTGAAGGTCTCAATGTTGGCGGTCGTCAGCAGGGCGGGGTCAACATCGTTGGTCATAGCTGCCGCGATGGCGACGAATCCGACGATGGAATTCGACAGAGCGCCGGCGATCTTATCAAGCATCGGGCGCACCGAGAGGGTCACGGCCTCGTTACGCTTGCCAGTCTTCCACTGCCCATACTCAACAGAGTCGGTGATCGTGAGGATCGCCGTCATCTGAATACACGTGGCAGGAAGGTAGAACAGGACCAGGGCGACGAAGACGACAATAAGGTTCGACGAGAAGAGAATGAACAGGATATAGGCGCTGGCCATGAGCGCCATGCCACCAAGGTAGAGATAGCGGCGGGGCAGGCGGCGGTTGATCGCCGGGTACAGGGGCGTGACAGCCAGGCCGATGACGAAGGCGATAATACCGACAACCGAGTAGATGTCAGGCTTTTGGAGCACGAACTTGAACAGGTAGATCATGAAGCCCGTCGTCGCAACGTTCGCGATCGAATAGAGCACGTAGGACAGCGAGACCCACAGCAGCTGATCATTACGCGCGATCGCCTGGAACGCCTGCAGAGGGCTGGACTTATCGGAGGGATCGCGCAGGACGCTCTCCTCCTCGCGCGTTCCGAACGCGACAGCCAAGCAGGTGGCGATGCCGAGGATAGCGATAACTGCACCGAAGCCCGTCCATCCTTCCTGGCTCTCAGAACCAGCTCCCGCAAGAGCACCGAAGAATCCAACTACGGGAACGACGATCGCGGTGACGCCGTTGTAGCCGATGGAGCCCGTGAATGTTCCGAGAGCGGTGTACACACTTCGCTCCTGCGAGGAGGAGGACAACGCAGGAATCATGCCCCAGTATGAGATGTCACGCAGGGAGTACAGGACGTCAAGGACCACGAAGACGATCACAAAAACAACAATGAACACTCCTTTGTTCACGTTGACGAGGCCGAAGAGTCCGGTGAAGATCGCAAAAAGGAGGATGGATGATCCAACGCCACCAATGACTTGCCAGGGCTTGAATCGCCCGAAGCGCGAGGTTGTATTGTCCACCAAGTTCCCGAGCAGTGGATCAATGAAGATCTCGACGATCCGAATAATGAAGACGAGGGCGGTGATGATCGCAATCATGGCCTCGGCCTCAGAGTCCTCATAGTCGCGGAACAGGGTCTGCGCCGCATAGTAGGTGACAAAGAATGTTGAGAGCGCGTTGTAAAACGCAGCCTGCCCCAGATTACCGATCGCGTAGCAGATTCGCGACACCCAGCTCTTGTGTACGTTTTCTTCGTGTGCCATGGTCCCTCTCCTTCGAAGCAACTCTTGCTCGGACACAATCAGGTTAACGCATTTACCTGAGAATTCCAATGCTATCTAGGTCACATAAACATATCCGCGTAACTGTATTGCATTGATGCGATCAACAGGATACTCTGACCTCAGAGCACGATCGCTCCACCGCAACGTCGCACTTCCGGAAGGTCACCATGTTCCACACGCCCACCGCCTCCATCCCCACATCAGCATGGCTCAGCGATCCGCAGACCTTTGCTGTCAATCGACTTCCCGCGCACAGCGCACACCGCACGAACGCCCCAACACAGAGTCTTGACGGAACCTGGGAAGTCGCACTTACGTCAAGTTCGCGCGTGGCTCTTGATTCCCCCACCACCGCATTCGACCAGGAAGCAGTACACAGCCTTCCCGTTCCCTCAACCCTCGAAGCTGAGGGGCTATGGCCTCCGGCGTACGTCAACATTCAGATGCCGTGGGACGGCCACGAGAACCCTCAGGCTCCCAAACCGCCAGAGGAGTGCCGAGTTGCGCTCTACCGGCGCGCCTTCGCCCTGCATGATTCCCTCCAGGAGTCTTTGAGCAAAAAAGGACACGCACGCCTACGCTTCGATGGTTTTGCGATGGCTCTCTACGTCTGGGTAGACGGCACTTTCGTCGGATACTGCGAGGACGGGTACACGGCGAGCGAGTTTGATATCACGTCAGCACTGACGCGCTCCCCAGACCACGAGATTGTCGTCGCCTGCTACGAGTATTCCAGCGCCTCGTGGCTGGAAGGACAGGACTCCTGGCGTTTCCATGGCATTTTCCGTTCCGTATCACTGGTAGCTCTGCCTGCCTGCCACGTCGCCCACCTCGCAACCAACGCGGACTACGACGCGGACTCTGGCATGGGAATACTCAATGTCACGGTCGACCTTATGGGAACCAAGGCCGACAGTACCGCAAGCGCCCAGCTCACCGATTCGAGCGGCGCTGTTGTGTGGAGTGAACATGTGCCCGCGAACGCTCCCACCATCACGCTTCGGGGTGAAGTGGACGGCGCACACCCGTGGACGGCGGAGGATCCGGCCCTGTATACGCTGAGCCTCACGATTCACGACGCCGATGGAAACGATTGCGAGACCGTGACTCAGCGCGTCGGCTTCCGCCGCTTCGAAATCCTCAACTCTGTCTTCATGCTCAACGGCCAGCGCCTTATCTTCCGCGGCGTCAACCGCCACGAGTTCAATCCTTGCACGGGCCGAACGATGTCGATGGAGGACATGGTGACGGACGTGCGCCTGTGCAAGCAGCTCAACATCAATGCAATCCGCACAAGCCATTACCCCAATGACACCCGTTTCCTAGACCTGTGCGATGAGTACGGCCTGTACGTCATTGACGAGGCGAACCTGGAGACACACGGATCATGGTGCACGCCGGGCGACATCCCCACCCCAGCCACGGCGATCCCGGGATCAAAGATGGAGTGGGAGGGTGCCTGCGTGGATCGCGTCGAGTCGATGTTGCACCAGGATTTCAATCACGCCTCCGTGTTGATATGGTCGCTGGGTAACGAGTCTTTTGGCGGCGAGGTTTTCCGCTCCATGTACCGGCGCTGTCATGAGCTGGACAATTCCCGCCCTGTCCATTACGAGGGTGTCACGTGGGATCGAGAGTTCGACGATGCCTCCGATATTGAGTCACGCATGTACGCGCTGCCTGACGCGATCGAGGAGTACCTGCGTGATAACCCGGCGAAGCCCTATCTGTCGTGCGAGTACATGCATGCGATGGGTAACTCTGTTGGTGGCCTTATCCACTACACGGACCTGGAGCGCTACCCCGCGTATGGTGGCGGGTTCATCTGGGACCTGATCGATCAGGCTCTCTACCATGAGCCGACCGCTGGCTCGGATGGTGAGTTCCTGGCATACGGTGGCGATTTCGAGGATCGCCCTTGTGACTGGGAGTTCTCCTGTGATGGCATCCTCTTCGGCGACCGCACACCCAAGCCCTCGGCCATGGCGGTCAAACAGCTCTACTCCCCGGTCACTCTCACGCCGAGCATCGACGGAATCCTTATCGATGCCGTTGTCCTCCCCGCGCCGCTTGCCAACCTGTGTGTGCGTGCCCGGATCCTTGCTGACGGCGCGGTTGTCTGGGAGAAGGAGGTCGCGGCAACAGGCATCTCCCGTGGGCGGAGCACCGTCAGTGTGGGATGGCCGTCTGAACTGCTAGCCGACACAAAACCAGAGATCGTGTTGGAGGCAGCGCTTGTCATCTCCTCCGACACCGCGTGGTGCGAGGCTGGGCACATTGTCTCCGTGGGCCAGACAGTATTCTCCTACCCCGAGCAGGCCGACATGACACCCAGTGGCCACGCCACATTCACCGTGGGCCGTTGGAACATTGGTATGCGTGAGGGCGAGAACGAGGCTTTGCTGTCGCGTACCGCGGGTGGCATCGTCCAGTGGCGTCGCGGCAACAAGGCCGTGGTCCTCTTCCCGCCCAAGCTGACAACCTTCCGACCACTAACGGACAATGATCGAGGCTGTGGGCACGGTTTCGACCGCGCGTGCTGGACGACGGCTGGAGCCTACGCACGATGCGTGAACACCACCGTCGAAGAGACCGGCGAGGGTGTCGTCGTTACCTACGACTACCGTCTTGCGGGCATTGCAGATGTCACCGTGCCTGTGCGCTACGAGCTGCGCGCCGACGGCACGATTCGTCTAACGGCAACCTACCCGGGTGCGCATGATCTCCCAACGATGCCATGCTTCGGGCTCGAGTGGGCGCTCCCCTCGTCGATTGACCGCCTGAGTTTCTATGGCCTCGGCCCGGTCGAGGCCTACGCGGACCGCCTGGCCGGAGCAACCCTGGGCGTGTGGTCCCAGAGCGCAGCCGAAGGGCTGGCCCCCTACGCGGTACCGCAGGAGTGCGGCTTCCACCCCGGCATCCGCTGGTGCGAGGTAACGGACGTTGACGGACACGGCCTGCGTGTTCAGGCACGCGGCGATCTCGGGGTCTCGCTCCTGCCCTACTCCTCCGCGCAGATCGAAAACGCTCGACACTGGTGGGAGCTACCGGAGCCCTCCCAGCGGCCCGCGACCTACCTACGTCTGCTAACTGCACAGATGGGTGTCGGCGGTGACGATTCGTGGGGTTCGCCGGTGCATGACGAGTACCAGATTGATGCGACCGAGAAGCAGGTCCTGGACGTGACGTTGTCTCTCGTGTGAGAGACATTCAGCGGCGGCGGGTGTGAGGCAACTCCCCCGCCGCTGCCGTTATGCGTTCACGCCCTATCACTGTGCGGTGGCACCGTGCGCGGGAATAAAGCTCTGTCGCACAACAAGGCGGGTGGACAGTAGAACGTGATGCTTATGCATGAAACGGCCCACGATCGCATCTGAGAGGAGCAAGAGCGCGGTCTCGGCCAACTCGGAGCACTCGATCGCATAGGAGCTGAGCGTGGGAGCCGTGTACTCGCAGACCTGAAGATTGTCGATGGAGACGACGGCAATCTGATCGGGTACACGGAGCCCACGGGCAGCGAGCACCTGAATGACGCCAACCGCCAGCGGATCAGCCGCGACAAGGACAGCGTCAGGCAGATCATCCGTGCACGCATCAAGTAGTGCTTCGGCCTGACTACGTCCATTCTCCACAGTGAAGGGACCGGAGGCGCAGACGTAGCCATCAGTGGGCATGTCGAGGAGGTGCGCCCACTCGTTGAAGGCGACGGTACGCGGGTCTTGTGCGAAGACATGAGAGCCCATCATGTGCCCGGCGCCGCCGATAAAGGCGATACGCTGACGCCCCTGCTCACGCAGCGTGTAGATCGCGTCGATGACCGTTTGCTGCAGGTCGGGGCGCACAGAATGAAAGAGCGCAGGCGCGGGGTTGATGTCGATAAACACGCCGTGCGAGAGCGCCTCATACAAACGGTCGAGGTCGTCTTGCGCGATCGGCGCAGGACCGATGGACACAAAGCCAGAAAAGTCGTCCGCAGCGTCGATGAGCGCGTCCACGGTCGGGAAGAACGCCAGGCTCATCATGTTCTCCACCGCACGCTCGCGCAGTGCCTTACGCACGTCGGAAAAATAGGAATCCTGGGGTCCATTCGTGGGATCGAAGTTCTCTAGCACCGCTATGGTCTGAGGGACGCCGGCGCGCGATGTGCGCAGTGCGTAGCCGAGCTCGTTGGCTACTTGGATGACACGGTGGCGGGTCGATTCCTTTGCGGTGAAACTGGGGTCTCCCGAGAGGACGCGAGACACCGTCGCCTTCGAGTAACCCGTCGCCTTCGCAATATCACCGAGGTTAACCATCGATCCTCCTCCCAAAACTCCCTGTGTTCAGCTCACCCAGTCTAGCTGACTCACTGATCGCTCAGCGGGATCAACGCCGCATCAGCCGGGCGCACAACTGCCGAGGCCGGGGCTTGGCCCTCCCCGAGCGTGCAGTTTAGAGCTGCGAACCCTCGTCGTATTCGGCTTTGATGTCCTCGTGGTGGCGGATGACCTCGCGGACCATGAAGCCCAGGAACTTCTCCGCGAAATCGGGGTCGAGGCCGGAGGAGGCCGCCAGCGTGCGCAGGCGCTCGACCTGGCGGGCCTCGCGAGCCGGGTCGGCGGGAGGCAGGTCCAGGCGCGCCTTGATGTGGCCGACGCGCTGCGTGCAACGGAAGCGCTCGGCGAGAATGTGGACGAGGGCGGCGTCGATGTTGTCGATCGTTGCGCGCGCCTCCGCCAGCTCGGCGGGAATGCCGCTGACTCCACGGTCGGCCGAAGCTGCCACCACGGCCTCGTCACGATCCTGCATACAATCCTCCTGGTGCGTATCCACGGCCCCCAGTCTATCGGGAGGACTCAGGCGCTGCGCTTACCTTCCGAGGAACGTTCAGGATAGAGCTCGGCGGGGCCCACGCCCTCGACCAGGTCGCGGGTGACGACCACGCGGGCGACGTCGTCGCGGCTGGGCAGGTCGAACATGAGGTCCGACAAGGTCTGTTCCATGATCGAGGACAGGCCACGGGCACCCGTCTTCCGCTCGTTGGCACGCGCAGCGATGGCCAGGAGCGCCTCGTGGGTGAACTCCAGGTCCATGTTGTCCAGCTCGAAGAGGTGCTGGTACTGGCGCACGAGCGAATTCGACGGCTCGGTGAGGACGCGGACGAGGTCCTCCTCCGTCAGTTCCTTCGTGGAGGTCAGGATGGGCAGGCGGCCGATGAACTCGGGGATCATGCCGAACTTGTGGAGGTCCTCGGCGGACACGGCCTCGTAGAGGTCGCCCATCTCCGAGGCGCTCTTCAGCTCCGAGCCAAAGCCCGTCGAACGGCGACCCAGGCGGGCCTTCACGATGTCCTCGATGCCCGCAAAGGCACCTGCGGCGATGAAGAGGATGCCGGAGGTGTCGATCTCCAGGAACTGCTGGTGGGGGTGCTTGCGCCCACCCGTGGGAGGAACGGACGCGACCGTGCCCTCAATGATCTTCAGGAGGGCCTGCTGGACGCCCTCGCCCGACACGTCGCGGGTGATGGAGGCGTTCTCTGCCTTGCGGCCGATCTTGTCGATCTCGTCGACGTAGATGATGCCCTTCTCGGCCTTCTTAATATCGCCGTCGGCCTCCTGAATGAGGCGCAGGAGGATGTTCTCCACGTCCTCGCCCACGTAGCCGGCCTCGGTCAGGGCGGTCGCATCCACGATGGCGAAAGGCACGTCAAGGAGGCGGGCCAGGCAGCGCGCGAGGTGAGTCTTACCGGTACCCGTGGGGCCCAGCAGCAGGATGTTGGACTTGGTGCCCAGCATGTCCTCGTTATTGCCAGCCTCGCGCGAGCGCACGCGCTTGTAGTGGTTGTACACGGCGACGGACAACGCACGCTTCGCACGGTCCTGGCCGATCACCCACGTATTCAAGAATTCGTTGATTTCACGCGGCTTAGGAAGCGGCGTCGTCGAAGACGACTGCTGCTGAGCTCCCAGTTCCTCTTCGATGATCTCGTTGCACAGCTCAATGCACTCGTCGCAGATATACGCGCCGGAGCCGCCGATGAGCTTACGCACCTGCTTCTGGCTCTTCCCACAGAAGGAGCACTTGAGCAGTTCCGCGCCATCAGTCAGACGAGCCACGAGACCTCCAAGGTGTTGAACGTTTTTCCGTTCGGTCGGATGTGCTTTCGCACTTACTAGCAAATAACGTAGTGTACGCGCTCCAGTTTTCCGCGTAGCCACGCCTATTGTTATGAAAAGTTCACCTCTAGCCGACAATTGTCAGCGTGACAGAGGCCTGACCAGGCAGATAGCAACGAGGCCGTGGCACCTACCACACACTCATGCGCGGGGATGCCACGGCCTCGTCAGTGACGAAAAGGCATCACAGAGCCTTACGGGACTCCAGCACCTGGTCGATCAGGCCGTACTCGGCGGCCTGCGGAGCCGTGAGGATCTTGTCGCGCTCAATGTCGCGGCGAACCTGCTCCACCGGCTTGCCCGAGTGCTTCGAGATCGTGTCCTCGAGCCACACGCGCATGCGGTCGATCTCGTCGGCGACGATCTGAATGTCCGAGGCCTGCCCCTGCATGCCTTCCATCGCGGGCTGGTGGATGAGAACGCGGGCGTTGGGCAGCGCCAGGCGCTTGCCGGGCGAACCGGCGGCCAGCAGCACGGCCGCAGCGGAAGCGGCCTGACCCAGGCACACCGTCTGAATCTGCGGCTTGATGTACTGCATCGTGTCGTAGATGGCGGTCAGCGCCGTGAAAGAGCCGCCGGGCGAGTTGATGTACATGGTGATCAGCGAATCAGGGTCCTGGGATTCCAGGACCAGCAGCTGCGCCATCACATCATCCGCACTGGCGTCGTCCACCTGCACGCCCAGGAACACGATGCGGTCCTCGAACAGCTTCGTGTAGGGGTTCTGGCGGCGGAAACCGTAGGCCGTGCGCTCTTCGAAGTCAGGCAGGACGTAGCGCGCCTGCGGCATCTGGCGGGCGATCGCCTCGAAGTAGGGCTGGGTGCTCATCAGTTCTCTCCTCGCGTTCCGATCTCCTGCGGGCTGTCGATCACGCGGTCAACGAAGCCGTACTCGAGGGCTTCCTGCGCCGTGAACCAGTGGTCGCGATCGCCGTCGGCCTCCACCTGCTCGACGGTCTTACCCGTACGCGACGCGGTGATCGCCGCGAGTTCCTTCTTCATACCCAGGATCAGGTCCGCGTTGATGCGGATCTCCGTCGCGGAGCCGCCCGCGCCGCCCAGGGGCTGGTGCAGCAGGACGCGGGTGTGGGGCGTGATGTAGCGCTTGCCGGGGGCGCCCGCGGTGAGCAGGAACTGGCCCATCGACGCGGCCAGACCCATACCGACGGTCACGACGTCCGGCTTGATGTACTGCATCGTGTCGTAGATGGCCATGCCGGCCGTCACCGAGCCGCCGGGAGAGTTGATGTACAGGTAGATGTCGCGATCCGGATCCTCAGCGGCAAGCAGCAGCAGCTGCGCGCAGATCGCGTTGGCATTCTCGTCGCGGACTTCGCCGCCCAGCCAAATGATGCGCTCCTTGAGCAGGCGCTGGTAGACCGAGTCCCCCAGTCCCAGCTGCGAGCCGTCGCCGGCAGCCCCGGTATTGTGCACGCTCACGCGTACCTCCTCGTCTGTTCGCGGGCCCAGGCGGCCCCATTGATGTCAACCGTACCCGCTGCGCGCCCGCTCGTGCGCGCGCCGGGCCGTCGTTTCGCTGTCGGCACATGCTTCCGGCACATGCTTCCGGCACATGCACCCGGTGCGCATACGCGACACATGCACTGAGGGGGCGAGGCTCGCGCCCCACCCCCTCAGCCAAGAGTTAGTCACTCATCAGCGGGCAAGCCCGCCGCGGTTCACTCCTGCTCGTCGGCGACCTCGGTGATGATCTCCGCGCCCTCTTCGGTGGCGGGATCGGTGCCGAAGAACTTGCTCAGGTCGACGTCGGCGCCGTTGGTGTCCTTGACGGTGACGACCTTCAGAGCCTCGATGAGGGCCTTGGAGCGACCCAGGTCGGCCACGACGTTGGCCATCTGCTGGGAGGAGGAGAAGAGCTGGTTGATGTCGATGCCGAAGTTCTGCGACATCTGGATCGCGTAGTCGATCAGCTCCTGCTGGGAGACCTGCACGTCGAACTTCTTGGCCAGAGCCTCGGAGAGCAGCTCGGTGCGCATTTCCTTCTCGACGGCCTCGCGGGCTTCCTTCTTAGCCTTGGGCTTGGCGTCCTCGCCGACGCGGTGCTCGACCTGGTGGTCGACCGCGGACTCGGGCAGGACGATCTCGACCTTGTCCAGGAGGAGGTCGATGAGGGCGTCGCGCGCGGCGAGGGCCTGCTGGGACTCCTTGGACTGGGCGGCCTGCTTCTTCAGGTCTTCCTTGAGCTCGTCGATGGTGTCGAACTCGGAGACCATCTGAGCGAAGTCGTCGTCAGCCTTGGGCAGCTCACGGGTCTTCATGGCCTTGATGGTGATGGTCACCTCGGCCTCTTCACCCTCGTGCTCGCCGCCCTTCAGCTTGGAGGTGAAGGTGACCTCTTCGCCGGCCTTGGTGCCGCGCAGGGCGGTGTCCTGGCCGTCGAGCATGGAGCCGGAGCCGATCTCGTAGGAGACGTCGGAGGCAGAGTCAACCTGCTCGCCGTCGATGGTGGCGACCAGGTCGATGGTCGCGAAGTCGCCGGTCTTGGCCTTGCGGTTGATGGTCTTGAGGGTAGCGAAGCGGCCGCGCAGGTCCTCGAGTTCCTTCTCGACGTCCTCTTCGGTGACCTCGGTGGGCTCGACCTCGACGACGAGCTTCTCGTCGATCTCGGGCAGCTCGAAGGCGGGGACGACGTCAACCTCGGCGGTGAAGACGAGCTGGCCGCCCTGGGGGCCGGTCACGTTGGGGATTTCGGTGACGTCAACGGTGGGCTGAGCCATGGGGCGCAGGTCGTTCTCGTTGACAGCGTCGGAGTAGTGGCCGGGCAGGACCTGGTTGACGACCTGCTCGATGACGGCGGCGCGGCCGAAGCGCTGGTCGATGATGCGCGGAGGCACGTGGCCCTTACGGAAGCCGGGGATGTTGACCTGTCCGGCGATCTCCTTGTACGCCTTGTCCATTTCGGACTTGAGTTCCTCGAAAGGAACCTCGACGGTCAGACGAACCTTGGTGGGCTCGAGGGTTTCAACGGTGCTCTTCACGTGCGTACGCTCCGTAGTCTACGAATTCGGGAACGCCCATTTCGGGCGCATAACAACTCGCTTAGTGTACGCCACGACCCCGCTGATGTCCTCATTCGCGGGCGTTAAGTGGGCATATCCACCCCTCTTTCGTCGCTACGAGTGCGCAATGCCACACACCATCGCGCTTCGTTCCCCCATTGACGAGGCCAGGGCCGCCCACGCTCAAGGGCACGCTCAGGGGGCGAGGTAGTGGGAGCACCCTCGCACGACGGCGGCCAGGCGGGCGCGGGGCACGTCGGCGACGAGACGCACGGCGGTGGTGATCTCACGGTGGATGGCTCGGGCCTCGGCGTCATCTGTTGCGGTGAAGCGCGCGGTGACGCGCGGCTGGCCGGAGGCGATGGCGATGTCCCAGGATTCGAGCCGGGTGACGGATCGTGCGGCGGCCTCGACTTCTTCGGGGGCCCGACCGGGCACGAGGGTGGTGACCGTCATGATGGTGCGATAGGACGGCATGGCCACTCCCCTGGTTGGCGTGAAAAACGGCGGCACGGTGGCCGCCGATGGTCGGGGTGACAGGATTTGAACCTGCGACCCTCTGCTCCCAAAGCAGATGCGCTACCAAGCTGCGCTACACCCCGTGGACTACTGTCCGCTGCCCCATCATACGGGAGGAGAGTTTAAATGTCGCGCACGTGGACAATAACCGCTAGGATCTTCGTGTCCCCTCCGGGGGTACGCGGATGTAGCTCAATGGTAGAGCCTCTGCCTTCCAAGCAGATCACGCGGGTTCGATTCCCGTCATCCGCTCCATAAGAACGTCATTCTGGATACAAAGATTTCCGGTCTCGCCGGGAAGTATCCAGGGTGGCGTTTTCACTGTTCTGTGGCGGTTTTGGGGTGTTGAAGCCGGGTGTGTGGTGCCGTGGAGGAGCCTCTGACGGCGGCTGATCGGAGCCTCGGAGGGGCGACTCAGGGGCTCGCTCGGTGCGTCGAGGCAGAAAGCGTCAAAAAGTGTGGCCTTGCGTCTAAACTGGCTCTTCATAATTGAGGGTGTGGTTGGGGTCTGAATCCTCCTGTTTCGAGGAGGCAGCGGGCGATGTAGTTGGTGAGGTTGCGCAAGTCCGAGTGCGGATCCGTGTAGGTGTTCGAGGCGTCTGTTGATTGCTTCGGTAGGACCGCCTGTGGTGTGGGGATGATCGAAGTAGGCCAGGATGTCCCGGGCTCGGCGTTTGAGCGTTCTTCCCCAGTGTGATGAGTGCGGTCAGGCCCCTCGGTAC